>NZ_CAWPDB010000127.1:0-94327 GCF_963886625.1 Vibrio sp. V23_P3S9T160 | reverse complement strand
TCCATGCCGAACTCAGAAGTGAAACACAACAGCGCCGATGGTAGTGTGGGGTCTCCCCATGTGAGAGTAGGACATCGCCAGGCTTTGAATATTGTCTAACCAGACACGCTGCGGAGCGGTAGTTCAGTTGGTTAGAATACCGGCCTGTCACGCCGGGGGTCGCGGGTTCGAGTCCCGTCCGCTCCGCCACTTATTAAGAAGCCCTGCTAGTAATAGCAGGGCTTTTTTCGTTTGAGAAAAATAGCATTTTATTTTTTATCACTCTCACTGCCGTCTTCTAAAAATCAATTCCACGCATACTTACATATTCACTCCTTGTAATCCGTAACACTCTGATTAGCTAGGGCTCGCTTACCGGTCCGTAATTTTACTTGGCGCCCTTCTTCAATAATCATTGAACCTGTTTGTTCAAACTTGTTCGGCTGACTTTAAGCTATTGTGTGATTATTTGTGTATGTGAATGACTTTCTTTGGGGTGTGCGAGAGCCATCATCACACCTTCATTTGAATAGGGTTCGCCAGCTTTTTAAATAGGTGTTACTAAAGCTATCCATAGTGATATTTCACCATAGTTCAACAGCCTTAATTAGATCATATTTTTTAAATTGGTATTACAGTAGATATAGAGAGAGGAGTAACAAAGTAAAGGTAGCAAAAACCGATGTTCTAGAACATCGGCTAGAGATAAAAATGGTTTGATCAGTCATCACTGACAGTTTTTCTATCTACATTGACGATTTTTCAGCTTGTTTTGCTTTGTCTATCAATGGGGTAATTGTTGAACCTTGAATAAGTATTGAGAACACCACGACAGCGTATGTCATAACAAGGATTATCTCTTTTACATCAATAAGCTTGTCTGGGATAACTAATATGCCGGATGGAATAGAAAGTGCCATTGCTAGTGCTAGCCCACCTCGTAGCCCTCCCCAAGTGAGTATCTTTATTGACCATGGGTTGTAGGAGCGGTAACGCTTGAAGCCGATGTAAGAGAAAAAAACGCTTAGATAGCGAGCAGATAAGACAAGAGGAATGGCGAAAGCCATCAATATCCAGTCCTCTTCATGGAATTTGAAGAGTAGCATCGACATACCGATAAGTAGGAAAAGCACACCATTCAAAAATTCGTCAACCAATTCCCAAAAGTGGTCAAGGTGTTCTTCACTTTCTTTTGAAAAGCCAATGAAGCGTGTCCAGTTGCCGATCATTATCCCTGATACAACCATAGCTAAAGGTCCGGAAACATGAATAACATCTGCAAAAACATAACCAGCAGTCGGTATACCAATGGTTAAAAGCAGTTCCATTGAGTGGTCATCGGTGGCGCTGATGAGGTAGTGGAATAATAGCCCAAGTGCTAGGCCATACACTATGCCCCCTATTGCCTCTTGAATAAACAACATAGTTACACTACCTATGGTTGGTGCTTCGGTACCAAATGCAATAGTGAAAATAGTGACAAAGATAACCAAACCAAAACCATCATTAAAGAGCGATTCTCCCTCGATTTGGGTTGAAATACGTTTTGGTGCATTTAACTTTTTAACAATAGCTAATACGGCTATTGGATCTGTTGGTGATATGAGTGCACCAAATAGTAGACAGTAGACGAGATCGAAGTGAATGCCGATAAATTGGCAGAAGGCGTATAGCCCAAAACCGATGAAGAAGGTTGAAAATAGCGTTGCGCCTAGCGCAAGAACGGCGATTTCCCATTTCTGATCTTTTAGGTTGGGTAATTTGATGCCTAGGCCGCCAGCGAAAAGTAGAAAACCGAGTATTCCTTTGAGCAGAAAATTTTCAAAGTTAATACTGTTGACGGTTTCGGTCGCTATTTGAGTTAGATGAAACCAATCATTTTGACCTGCAACTAAGATCAATAATGACAACATCATCGATCCTGCTGTAATGGCGATAGTGGTTTGCATATTGCCTATCTTACTGTTTAGAAAGGCAATCAACATTGCTGCTCCTGATAGGAAGCATAAAGTGTAATAGACAGACATTGTTTTCTCGTCGTGTAACAAAATATGAATGAAATTCTCCTTGGATGATGTACAAATAGCAAACACTTTTTGGCCATGATTGTAGATGTATCAAACGATAATTAAAGTGAAGTTTAGACGTCTAGATTTCTAATGGTTATATGATAGGATGAGCGAATAACCAAAAGGAATGAGGCTGTACTGTGGGAAGAGAAGTTAAAAGTCAAATTGAAGCTCAATTGCAACAGAGAATATTATTGATTGATGGTGGCATGGGCACCATGATTCAGAGCTATAAATTGGAAGAGCAAGATTATCGCGGAGATCGCTTTGCCCATTGGCCAAGCGATCTGAAAGGAAATAATGACCTTCTCGTCTTGACGCAGCCTCAGTTAATCAAAGAAATTCATAGTGCTTACTTGGAGGCCGGTGCTGATATTCTCGAGACGAATACCTTCAACGCGACGAGCATCGCAATGGCCGACTACGATATGCAAGCCATTAGTGAGGAAATCAATTTCGCTGCTGCAAAACTTGCACGCGAAGCTGCTGACGAATGGACGGCGAAAACGCCTGATAAACCTCGTTACGTGGCGGGAGTGCTAGGGCCAACAAACCGCACTTGCTCGCTCTCCCCTGACGTGAATGACCCTGGTTTTCGAAATATCAGCTTTGAGCAATTAGTTGAAGCTTACTCAGAATCAACACGTGCTTTAATTCGTGGTGGCAGCGACTTAATTTTGATTGAAACTATTTTCGATACTTTAAATGCTAAAGCCTGTGCCTTTGCGGTGGATTGTGTGTTTGAAGAGTTGGGTTACAAACTGCCCGTGATGATCTCAGGGACAATCACCGATGCCTCTGGTCGAACGCTTTCTGGGCAAACAACGGAAGCTTTTTATAATGCACTGCGACACGTTGAGCCTATCTCATTTGGTTTGAACTGTGCACTCGGTCCGGATGAATTGCGCCAATACGTTGAAGAGCTATCACGTATTTCTGAATGTTATGTCTCGGCTCATCCCAATGCGGGGTTGCCTAACGCATTCGGTGAGTATGATCTTGAAGCCGATGAGATGGCGCAGCACATCGGGGAATGGGCGCGAGCAGGATTCTTGAACCTTGTTGGTGGCTGTTGTGGAACCACTCCTGAGCACATCAGACAAATGGCAAAAGTGGTCGAAGGTGTGAAACCAAGAGCGTTACCCGATATTCCAGTGGCTTGTCGTCTATCCGGTCTAGAGCCGCTGACGATTACCAAAGAGAGCTTATTCATCAACGTAGGTGAGCGAACTAACGTCACTGGTTCTGCGCGTTTTAAGCGTTTAATCAAAGATGAGCAGTATGATGAGGCGCTGCATGTTGCTCGAGAGCAGGTCGAAAACGGTGCACAAATCATCGATATCAATATGGATGAAGGGATGTTGGATGCGCAAGCTTGCATGGTTCGCTTTCTTAATTTATGCGCTTCTGAGCCGGATATTTCCAAAGTACCAATCATGGTTGATTCTTCTAAGTGGGAGGTGATTGAAGCAGGTCTCAAATGTATTCAAGGTAAAGGGATTGTGAACTCGATTTCCCTCAAAGAGGGGAAAGAGAAGTTTGTCGAACAAGCTAAACTCATTCGCCGCTATGGTGCCGCTGTGATCGTGATGGCATTTGATGAAGTAGGCCAAGCGGATACCCGTGAGCGAAAACTTGAAATTTGTACCAAAGCTTATCGAATTTTGGTTGATGAGGTTGGTTTCCCTGCTGAAGATATTATTTTTGATCCCAATATTTTCGCGGTTGCGACTGGTATTGATGAGCATAATAATTATGCTGTGGACTTTATCGAAGCCGTGGCTGATATCAAACGTAATTTACCCCATGCGATGATTTCCGGCGGGGTTTCCAACGTCTCTTTCTCTTTTCGCGGTAACAACTATGTGCGTGAAGCGATCCATGCTGTATTCCTTTATCACTGTTTTAAAAACGGCATGGACATGGGTATCGTCAATGCCGGTCAGCTTGAGATTTACGATAACGTGCCTGAGAAACTGCGTGAAGCAGTCGAAGATATCATTCTCAATCGCCGCAGCGATGGCACTGAACGCTTACTGGATATTGCGGCTGAATATGCGAACAAAGGTGTCGGTAAGGAAGAGGATGCCAGTGCGCTTGAATGGCGTTCATGGCCAGTCGCAAAACGTTTAGAGCATGCGTTGGTCAAAGGTATCACCGAGTATATTGTTGAAGATACGGAAGAAGCTCGTCAAAATGCCACTCGCCCACTGGATGTGATCGAAGGGCCTCTCATGGATGGAATGAACGTGGTCGGCGACCTCTTTGGCGAAGGGAAAATGTTCCTGCCGCAAGTAGTGAAATCGGCGCGCGTTATGAAGCAAGCCGTTGCGCATTTAGAGCCTTACATCAACGCGCTTAAGCAAGCAGGTTCTAATAATGGCAAAATCCTTCTTGCCACAGTTAAAGGGGATGTACACGACATCGGCAAAAATATCGTTGGCGTCGTTTTGCAGTGTAATAACTACGAAATCATTGACCTCGGCGTTATGGTGCCATGCGAGCAGATCCTCAAAGTCGCGAAAGAACAGAATGTCGACATCATTGGGTTATCCGGCCTCATCACTCCCTCTTTAGATGAAATGGTGCACGTCGCTAAAGAAATGGAGCGACAAGGGTTTAAATTACCGCTTTTGATTGGCGGAGCAACCACCTCTAAAGCACATACCGCAGTTAAAATTGAGCAAAATTATCACCAGCCAGTTGTGTACGTGAACAATGCTTCGCGAGCAGTAGGCGTTTGTTCTTCGCTTCTTTCTGATGAGTTACGTCCTGCTTTTGTGGAAAAATTAAACCTCGATTATGAACGCACGCGTGATCAACATCACCGTAAAACCCCCCGTACTAAACCCGTCTCATTAGAAGTGGCAAGGGCAAATAAAGCGGTTATCGATTGGGATAACTATACGCCGCCAGTTCCGGCTAAATTGGGCGTACATGTGTTTGATGATTTTGATGTGGCTACCCTTCGTCGTTACATCGACTGGACACCATTTTTCATGACATGGTCATTGATGGGTAAATATCCGACGATTTTTGAACACGAAGAGGTAGGAGAGGAAGCACAAAGTTTATTCCATGATGCTAATGCATTGCTTGATAGAGTTGAGCGAGAAGGGCTACTCAAGGCTCGCGGTATTTGCGCTTTATTCCCAGCCGCGAGTGTGGGGGATGATATCGAAGTGTATCGCGATGAATCGCGCACCGAGGTTGCTCATGTTCTGCATCACTTACGCCAACAAACCGAAAAGCCCAAAGGTTATAACTACTGCTTGTCCGATTACATTGCACCAAAGGAGAGTGGTAAACGAGATTGGATCGGCGCATTTGCCGTGACAGGCGGAATTGGTGAGCGAGAATTAGCAGACCAATATAAAGCGCAAGGCGATGACTACAACGCCATCATGATCCAAGCGGTAGCTGATCGTCTTGCTGAGGCTTTTGCGGAATATTTGCATCAGCAAGTTCGTAAAGAAATTTGGGGCTATGCTGCTGACGAAGAGTTGTCGAACGATGATTTGATCCGTGAGAAATACCAAGGTATACGCCCAGCGCCGGGCTATCCAGCGTGTCCTGAGCATACGGAAAAAGGCACCTTGTGGGAGATGTTGCAGGTTGAGCAAACCATCGATATGTCTTTAACCACCAGTTACGCTATGTGGCCGGGTGCTTCGGTGTCAGGTTGGTACTTCTCGCATCCGGACTCTCGTTATTTTGCCATTGCACAAATTCAGCAAGATCAGATGCAAGATTACGCGCAACGTAAAGGTTGGAATGCACAAGAAGCGGAAAAATGGCTTGGGCCGAATTTAGATTAAGTAATAAAAAACAGGTTGGCTAAGCCAACCTGTTTTTTATTCAGCGTGTAACTACTCAATGTGGTTTTATCGTTCAAACAAATCTTGATGAAGTTTCTGAATTGCCGCTTTAGAAACCGACTCGTGTAATAAAAAGCAGAGGTTGTGCGGGCTGGCACCATAGCAAATCATACGCAAATTGAAATCTTCTAAGGTGCTAAAAACTTGTTTTGCATAGCCTTTGCTTTCACTCATGTTATTGCCGATCAGCGCAACTAAACACAGATTATGTTCGACTTCAACTTTACACAGCTCTTCTAATTCTAAGCGCACCGCTTGAGGCAGTTCAGGCGCTCCACCTGAGGTATCGGTTTTATCTAATGTTAATGAGACGCTGATTTCAGAGGTGGTGATCAGATCTACCGAAATTTTGTGTTTGGCTAAAATTTCAAACACCTTCGAAAGAAAGCCGTATGCGTGAAACATGCTAGCGCTGCGTAGCGTAACCATGGTTTGATTGCAGCGTAGGGTCAAGGCTCTAAATAGAGGTGAGCTTTCCACACGTTTACGGATCCAAGTGCCGCCTTTTTCAGGCTCTTTTGAGGAGCCGACAAACACAGGGATATCGTGGCGAAGCGCGGGCAGCAACGTCGATGGATGCAAAATCTTAGCGCCAAAGTTTGCCATCTCCGATGCTTCGCTAAAGCTTATTTCCGCAATCGGAGCGGCTTTAGGCGCAATGCGAGGGTCGGTCGTATAAATCCCCGGCACATCAGTCCAAATTTCTAAGCCAGAAGCTTGTACCGCTTCGGCGATCAAGGCCGCAGAATAATCACTGCCGCCTCGGCCCAATGTGGTTGTATTTCCTTGCTCATCAGCGCCGATGAAACCTTGAGTTACCACTACGTGTTGCAGACAAAGTGGTGTTAACTTCTCTTGGGCTAATTGCTGGATCTGTTCTAATTGCGGTTCTGCCCTACCGTAGTGATCATCAGTACGCAGCACTTCTCGAATATCAAAACGGATCGCATCCATGCCACGTTCACGCAGTAATTGCGTCAGAATGAAGGTCGACATTAACTCGCCACAAGCCACTAAGTGATCGGTCAGTTTTTTACTCGCTTGAAAAGAGGCCGCTTCTGCGACACTGGCCACCATATCTAAAATTGAGTGTACCTCTTTTTCAACTTGTAGCGGGTCGGTAAGTTTATCAATAATCGCATGATGAATATCAGCTAACTGCTTGATAATACTTAAGCGTTGATTGGCATCTTGTACGCCATTGGCTAATTCAACCAATAAATTCGTCACGCCAGAGCAGGCACTGCTCACGACTAATTTGGTCTCTGGATTATTTTCGATCACAGCGGCACAAAGGCTCATTGCTTCAAAGTTAGCAACGCTTGTTCCGCCAAATTTGGCGACATTGAATGCGCTCACGGCATTTCTCCCACGACTTCCTGAAATAAAAATAGTGTTGGTGTACCAACGTCCAATGTTTGAAGAGAGTTTTTCTAGAGCAAATAAAGAGGTGTTTTTATGATTGGTTTACCTCAGAAGCTCTTCATCAGGGTTGCTGATGACAGTTGAAGGGATTCAGCCCATTCAACCGATAAACCAAATCCACAACCTTGGTTTATCTCGGCACTGCTCCCCATTAATGTTTTGTATTGGAGTTGAGGCTCCACAAAACATCTGCCTGGGCAGTGCTCCTCTTCTGCTAGATAGCTCATTCATTGAACGTTTTTGAACTGTTAATGTCAATCGCTAATTAAGTCCAAATGTAAAATAAAATTAACCAGAGTGTGACACTGGTTTGACCTCTAGACTTCGGTCGAATTGTTGCATCAGCGGATTTGTTTTACTCTGGGTATTCGTATTTGGCCGCAAGCAAGGAGCAACTATGTCCATTACCAGTTTTAACCCACCCCAGCGAATTTTGATGGGGCCAGGCCCGTCAGATATTTACCCCCAAGTATTACAAGCGCTGAGCAGGCCGACTGTTGGCCACTTAGATCCGCTTTTTATCCAGATGATGGATGAGCTAAAGCAGCTGCTTAAATACGCTTTTCAAACGGAAAATGAGTTTACCATCGCGGTTTCCGCGCCGGGCAGCGCTGGTATGGAGGCGTGTTTTGTCAACCTGATTGAGCCGGGAGATAAGGTCATCGTGTGTCGCAATGGCGTTTTTGGCGAGCGTATGCGCGAGAATGTAGTGCGCTGTGGCGGAGAAGTGGTGCTGGTGGATGATGAGTGGGGAGCCCCCGTTTCGCTGGATAAAGTCGAGCAAGCCATACAGGCTAACCCTGATGCTAAAATTCTCGCATTTGTCCATGCAGAAACGTCAACTGGTGCATTGAGTGATGCGCAAGCATTAGGTTTGCTGGCTAAGCAAAACAGCATGCTGAGTATTGTAGATGCGGTGACATCCTTAGGCGGCGTGCCACTTTATGTGGATCAATGGCAGCTCGATGCCGTCTATTCTGGGAGCCAAAAGTGCTTATCGTGCCCTCCGGGTTTATCGCCACTGACTTTTTCAGCGCAAGCGATTGAAAAAATTCAATCTCGCACAACCCCCGTTCAAAGCTGGTTTTTAGATCAAAGCTTAGTGCTTGGTTATTGGAGCGGTGCAGGCAAACGCAGTTATCACCACACTGCGCCAGTTAACAGTTTGTACGCATTGCATGAAGCCTTACTGGTGTTGAGAAACGAAGGTCTAGAGCAGGCTTGGGCACGTCATCGTGTGATGCATGACAAATTAAAGCAGGGCCTAGAAAAATTAGGATTTGAATTTGTCGTTGCTGAAGATTGTCGTTTACCGCAATTGAATGCGATCTATATTCCAACAGGGGTTGATGAGGCTAAAGTGCGAGCGCATTTACTCAATCAATACAACTTGGAGATCGGCGCAGGCCTTGGCACTTTAGCGGGTAAAGCGTGGCGTATTGGTCTAATGGGGTATGGGGCACGCAGTGAAAACGTGGCCTTATGCTTGCGGGCGTTAGAAGAGTCATTAACAAATTAACAAAGAAACTACATAAGGGAGCATTTTCTCCTTTTTTAGTGGTGCTGATGCCGAACGTTGTTCGTCTCAGCATCAATCATAAAATTCATTTTTATTGTTAGCTCTTCCCCAGCGTGAGTGGAATACTCGTGATTGATGTCTTAAGATAAATTCTTCCGTTAATGGTTTAATTACTCCTATGAATATAAGTGGTGTTTTGTGTGTTTATAATAAATATACGATGCTAAAGTTTGTGGCCTAAATACTAGAACGGGTGTGGATGCTACTTTGTATTGTCATGGTATTGTAAAAAATGAACATTGTTCGATTGTTTTGGTTGACCATTATTTTATCTGCGTTAGGATAAGCGCGCTGAGAAAGCATACTTATTATTAACTTTTTAGAGGTGCAATAGAAACCTATGGACTCGTCGAGTAGTCGATTATCCAAGTGTGGTATTTTCTGGTTAGTAGAAAAGCCTACGTTTTGTTGCCAACTTTTCATTTAAAGCCTCGCTTTTGCTAAGTTGGTATTCATACTAACGAAGCTCCTTTTCTTGTTCTCTCCTGTCAATATCACACTCTTTTTATAGAGTATCGTGTTTGTTTAAGTCGATCATATGATTTATTCAATACAGCGTTTCTACTGGCTAGAGCGTGAATGCTTTTGAATTTCTTGCATGTCATCTGTACACCGCTAGAACTTTCGCAAGTACACGGCTTCTCTATTTGACTGACTTTATCTTCTCCTAACTTGCTTGTTCAAGGCGGGGAATGCTTGAGCTTGATGGTATAAGCTTATTGCAGTTCAGTTACGTGGATTTTCTGCATAATTTGGTTTCTTTGTCTTGATAGTTTCAAGGAAATACAAAGATGGTTATGTACAACACATCATTAGCTATGGGCAACCGGCTACCTGCTGCTCACTCTATTCAAACCGAAATGGATAATAACTTTATTTGTGTAGGCGCATCGCTATCTGTAGAAGCGGTGATTGCGACTCTACGCTCATCGTCCTTAACTGATAAGCGCTTAAATCTTATCTTTATCTCTGGTGATGCAGGTGAATACTTAGGATTTGTTTATTTAAGCAAGGTGGTAGTATCACAGATGAATATCATCATGAAAGATATTATGCACAAAAGCGATATTGCCATATCGGCCTTAATGGATAAGGTTCAAGCTAGAAAATTATTATTAGACAGTCATTTGCCTATGATTCCTATCATAGATAGTCGGAATAGAGTGATTGGTGTCTATTCTATATAATAAATATTAACAAACTTTAAAATAAATTACTCAACTTCACTAAATGAAATTTTTAGTGGGATTGGAACCGTGTGCCTAAAATTTAAGGTATTCATTGAATACATTGATTATAAAAATAAACTTTAAAATTATTATGTTGATTTTTAAAGTTAAATATCGGTTGAGATATGATAATGAAATTACAAAAAATAGCGTTAGAACTCGCTGCGATTAATTTTAATCGTGACCCATTAAACTTAAATCAATTAATGGAACAGTATCCCATCGCTGATATTGCTCAAGTCTTCGCTGAGCAGTTGGCTAATCAGACCCTGAGCGAAGAGGATGTCTTTGAGCTGGTGCAATTGATGCCAATCGCTCGTCAAGCGGCGCTATTGGGGTATTTTTCTGAGCCTATCAGAGAAAAAGTGGTGGAGAGAATGCCGCTCGAAGCGCTTGCGAAAGTGCTTCAAGTTATGCCCCATGATGAAAGGGCTGACTTATATGCTCACTTGGATGAGACGCGCCAACCGCCGCTACTTGCTCTACTGGGTCAACAAGAGCGGCAAGATGTACAACAACTTGCAGCCTACCCTCAAGGCTCGGTCGGCTCCATCATGACGACAGATTATGCGACGTTAAACGCCGATGATGATGTGCAGCAGGCGATTGCGCGTTTACGTGAAATGGCCAACGAGAGGGAAACCATCTATCAAGCGTATGTGATTGATAAACAGAATCGCTTACTTGGTACACTTTCGCTTAAGGATTTAGTGCTGGCACAACCGACCTCGCTTGTCTCTGACATCATGACCAAAGAGACAGTGTTTGTGCGAGCCGATGAAGATCAAGAGTGTGCAGCGCAAGCCATCAGTAAATACGATTTACTTGCGGTGCCTGTTTTTGATGAGCAATTCCGTTTGGTCGGTATAGTGACTTATGACGATGCGATGGACGTGGCCGAGCAGCAAGCGGATATGGATTTTCATAAAGTCGCTGCGGTTGGTTTTACCGGTAACCTTAAAGAAGCCAGCGTATGGCTAATGTACAAGAAACGTGTGTTTTGGCTGGTGTTGTTAGTCTTTGGTAATCTTTTTTCTGGTGCCGGTATTGCGTACTTTGAGGAGACGATTCAAACCTATGTCGCCTTGGTCTTCTTCTTACCACTGTTGATTGATAGCGGCGGTAATGCAGGATCCCAGTCAGCAACGTTGATGGTTCGAGCCTTAGCCACTGGTGAAGTGGTGATGAAAGATTGGCTATCCATGTTGGTGCGAGAGTTAGGGATTGCGGCGTTATTAGGGGCAACAATGGCCATTGCTGTTTCTTTATTGGGTTTTTGGCGAGGCGGCAGTGATATCGCTTTTGTCGTTGCGGTAACGATGCAAATTGTGGTGATTATTGGTTGTGTTGTTGGAATGCTCCTTCCGTTCATTCTGAATAAGTTTAAGCTCGATCCTGCGTCAGCCAGTGCTCCGTTGATCACGACCATTGCGGATTCTATCGGGGTGATCATCTATTTCAGCGTTGCTACCATGGTGTTGGATTTTCCACCAGTGACGTAAGCCACTCATCTGGCAGTGAGATCTACTGGTTGGAGTGTGAAATAAGCCCAACGGTCAAAAGCTTTCTCTATTTTTGGGAAAGCTTTTTTTATGAATAAGGCTCATATGCTCGATTTAATCGGCAGACGAACGATCAGCCGAACTGGTTGGCGGGCTATACTGCACCTCACTGAAATCCATATTGGGGAACAAAAATGCGGCTTCGGAGCGAATTTGCTCGGCGCGGCTTTCGTCACCAATACCTTGGTAAGCCAAGATCAGATTATTGTAAAAAGCAGGACGCGGTTTATGTTTTATGATGGCCAATGACCAGTCGATGTATGGCGTAATCAATTTAGGATCTTGATTATACAGGCCAATGTTGAGGTAAGTGCTGTAGACATCCCAATCAAAACGGTCTTTCCAAACCACAGGGTTCGTCACCTTTTGTAGGATATCCGGGTTCTTGGGTTGAGATTTCTCAAATTGGGTAAGCACGTAATTACTGTGCAGTGCGCTGAGCATATAAAAGCCAGTCAAAATCGGCAGTACTAAACTCAATACTCGAAACAGGGATTTACTGATCATGCTAAAAGGAATTGAACGGTATTTAGCCACGCGCTGATCAACCCAAAAAAGAAGAACGATGAAGGTTACCCAGTGAATGGCCGAATGGTAAAACGGGTATTCGAGTTGGCTGTGTAACACGATAGGGATGAAAAGGGCGAACATCGCAAGCCTGGTCCCTTTCTTGGCCGAATACATCCGCATGAGCACGAAAAGCATGGCCAGTGTGATCCCTAGCACAGGTAACAAACCGCCTTCCACTGCCCAGAATAGTAATTCATTATGAGGATGATCCATCGACGCCAACCCCGGTTGGTAGCTAGGGTTTAATTGGTGTTGCCTTGCGGTATAAAGCAAATATTCAGATTCAAACTTGCCATAGCCATAACCCGTGAAGGGTTTTTCTATGACCATATCGATGGTTTGAGGAAAGGTATAACGGCGAGGGCTCTCTAAATCAGCCTTATTCTCTAGAAAATCGCCCGTGCCTTGGGAATAGACAGCGACAAACCCTAAAGCAATACCCAATAGCGTCGCAGCGCTCCATCCCCAAAATCGTTTAGGCGTCGAAAATTTAAATAGGTAAGGCAGAACAAAAAGCGTGCCGAGTACTGCGCCAATCCAGCCAGTGCGCGAGGCTAATATCACCAGCAACGGTGCAGTGAGCAGTGGAGTGACATAAAGTAGGCTCACTTCGCTAACATGCTGATTGTACTTTTTCGGTTGACGAGCCAGTAAATAGCCGGACATAACCAGCCCTGTCGCGAGAAAGCTCGCCATCACATTCGGTTGCTGAAAAATGCCGTAAGGGCGGTTGATGAGGGTGTTGTAGCCAAAAATATTATCGGGTGAAAGCAAAAAGTATTGGTACAGACCAAATAGAGTTTCAATCAATACCGCGAGTACGATAAACCAGAGTAATCGCTGCTTATGTTTGTTACTAAAACGAAATTGTTGCAGCAATACAAAAAAAAGCAGCCCAGTCCATAGTCCTAACATTCGACTAAGCGACGACTCAATTTGAGCATTCGTATAAAGCAGCGGAATCGTCATGATCACACAACTGATGAAAAGACCGATGGTCAGTTTGGAATAGCGTAACCTACGGTTAGATGCGAGTTGATACAGACCTAATGAGAGCGTAAAACTAAGGGCAAGCCAAGTGGTTGGATTAAAAGATAAAGCCAGACCTGAGCCACCAGGGTTGGGCATAAAAAAATGCATTGCCAGTAAATAGAGAATGCCAATCGAAAGCAAAAAGGGTTTGTTTAAGGGGATGGCGGGTGTTTGTGCTTCAAGTTGTGTACCGCTTAGATGCAATGTTGCCATAGGTCTCGCGTTCCAATTAAAAGAAACCAGCAACCACTTGCTGGTTTCTTTACTTTACCGTTTTTTTCTATTTCAACATAGGCTTAAGAAAGCGTGCTGTGTGTGAACCTTCGATCTGCGCCACATCTTCGGGCGTTCCTTGAGCAATAATTTCGCCGCCGCCTTGTCCACCTTCTGGCCCTAAGTCGATCACCCAGTCTGCGGTTTTAATCACATCTAAGTTGTGTTCAATCACCACCACGGTATTGCCGTGGTCGCGTAGGCGATGCAGTACGGTCAAGAGCTGTTGGATATCATGGAAGTGTAAGCCAGTCGTTGGCTCATCCAAAATGTACAAGGTTTTTCCTGTATCGCGCTTTGATAGTTCACGAGCCAGTTTGACGCGTTGAGCTTCGCCCCCTGACAAGGTGGTCGCCGCTTGTCCGAGGCGTATGTAGGATAAACCCACGTCAATCAAAGTCTTGAGTTTGCGAGCGATCATCGGTACGGGCTCAAAAAAAGCGTAAGCATCTTCGACGGTCATCTCCAACACTTCATCAATCGCTTTGCCTTTGTAGCGGACTTCCAATGTTTCACGATTATAGCGTTTGCCCTTACACACATCGCATGGCACGTAAACATCGGGTAAAAAGTGCATTTCAACCTTAATCACACCATCACCTTGGCATGCTTCGCAGCGTCCACCGCGTACGTTAAAGCTAAAACGACCCGGTTTATAGCCTCGAGAGCGAGACTCTTGAGTGCCCGAGAATAGCTCACGGATCGGTGTGAAAATGCCTGTATAGGTGGCCGGGTTTGAGCGGGGAGTTCGGCCTATCGGGCTCTGGTCAATGTCGATGACCTTATCAAAATGCTCTAACCCTTTGATTTTTTGATATGGAGCAGGCGTTACTGTGGTGGCTCCATTTAAGGCCGTATGAGCAATCTTAAAAAAGGTATCATTAATTAAGGTTGATTTACCGGAGCCTGAAACCCCTGTTACGCAGCTAAATAAGCCAACAGGAATTGATAAATCAACCGTCTTTAGGTTGTTACCCGACGCGCCGATAAGCTCCACCGTTTTCTTGGGATCTCTTGGGGTACGCACGGTAGGAATCGCAATTTTTTTCGCACCGCTCAGGTACTGTCCCGTGAGCGAATTAGGGTTGGAAATTATGTCATTCACATTCCCTTCTGCGACGACTTGCCCACCATGCACACCAGCGCCGGGGCCAATATCAATTACATGATCCGCCATACGAATCGCGTCTTCGTCATGCTCTACAACTAATACCGTGTTGCCTAGATCGCGCAAATGCGTGAGCGTTTTTAATAGCCGTTCGTTATCACGCTGGTGGAGCCCAATCGATGGCTCATCTAAGACGTACATTACCCCAACGAGTCCAGCGCCAATTTGGCTCGCTAAGCGAATTCGTTGTGCTTCGCCTCCTGATAGGGTTTCAGCACTCCGAGAAAGGTTGAGATAATTCAACCCAACGTTGACGAGGAAATGCAAACGGTCATTGATCTCTTTCATTACTTTTTCAGCAATTTGTGCTCGTTGGCCTTCTAAATCAAGAGATTGGAAAAATTGCAAGGCATCGGCAATGCTCAGTTCCACCACTTCCGGGAGCGCGGTGTCATTGATAAATACGTTGCGAGCTTCGATGCGTAAACGGGTGCCATTACAACTGGTACAAGGTTTGGTCGAGATGTATTTCACCAAATCTTCACGGACAGAGTTAGATTCTGTATCGCGATAACGACGTTCAAGTGTATTGAGAATGCCTTCAAACGGATGGCGTTTAACCCGAATATCACCACGATCATTAATGTAGTTAAACTCAATCTCAGTTTTCCCCGAGCCTTTCAAGATGATTTCCTGAACCTTTTTAGGCAGTTTGTTAAATGGGGTATGTAAATCAAAATCATAATGCGCAGCGAGTGACGTGAGCATCTGGAAGTAGTAGTAATTTTTCTGATCCCAGCCACGAATCGCTCCTTGCGCGAGGCTGAGTTGGCTATCTTGGATAACGCGTTCAGGGTCAAAATATTGTTGTACGCCTAAACCATCACAGGTGTGGCATGCGCCCGCTGGGTTATTAAATGAGAACAGCCGAGGCTCTAACTCCTGCATACTGTAGCCACAGTGTGGACAAGCAAAATTGGCTGAGAATACAATCTGTTCGCCTTTACCATCCATATCAGTAACCACAGCAATACCGCCTGACAACTCGAGCGCTGTCTCAAAGGATTCGGCTAGGCGCTGCTGTAGGTCAGGACGAACTTTAAAGCGATCAACCACCACTTCAATGGTGTGCTTTTTGTGTAGTTCAAGGGTTGGTGGATCAGTCAGATCGCACGTTTCACCATCAATGCGGGCGCGGATAAAACCTTGCGCAGCCAAGTTTTCCAGCGTTTTAACGTGTTCACCTTTGCGCTCTTTCACAATCGGTGCAAGCAGCATCAGTTTTGAACCTTCAGCTAATTCCAACACCTTATCAACCATTTGGCTGATGGTTTGAGCGCGAAGTGGAACTTTGTGCTCAGGGCAGCGCGGCTCACCGACTCGCGCATAAAGCAGACGCAAGTAGTCATAAACTTCGGTAATGGTGCCAACCGTAGAACGAGGGTTATGCGAGGTTGATTTTTGTTCAATAGAGATAGCCGGTGAAAGACCTTCAATATGGTCAACATCCGGTTTTTCCATCAAAGATAAAAATTGGCGTGCATAGGCAGACAGCGATTCAACATAGCGGC
The DNA here is from genome assembly GCF_963886625.1 of Vibrio sp. V23_P3S9T160. NCBI lineage: Bacteria > Pseudomonadati > Pseudomonadota > Gammaproteobacteria > Vibrionales > Vibrionaceae > Vibrio > Vibrio sp. V23_P3S9T160. The sequence goes on along the minus strand of NZ_CAWPDB010000127.1, from coordinate 78,052 downwards.
GTTGGCCCTCTGCGTAGAGTGTATCAAAAGCGAGAGACGACTTCCCTGAGCCTGATAGCCCTGTAATCACCGTTAATTTATCGCGTGGAATGGTCAGGTTGATATTTTTCAGGTTGTGGGTTCGAGCGCCCCTAACTTCAATTTTGTCCATCATCTAGGCTCTATGTAACACAAGTTAAGCAAGTATTGCATAGTGTGAGTTTTGTGCAAATAGGTACTGGATAAAAAAACAGTAAATAAAAACCACGGGACTTGCCGTGGTTTTTATTGGGGAGGCGCTAGGTTACTAACGCATTCGGTTACTTAAGCTTTATGAGTCGAATGTTTATCCAACGCGACTTTTTGTTCGTTCTTTTTGTACATGTTTTCAAAGCAGTAGTTAGTGGCTTCGATATAGCCTTCTACGCTACCACAGTCAAAGCGTTGGCCTTTGAATTTATACGCCAATACACAACCTGATTGCGCTTGTTTGAGTAGCGCGTCGGTAATTTGAATTTCGCCACCTTTACCCGGCTCTGTTTGCTCAATCAGATCAAAAATATCTGGGGTTAAAATGTAGCGACCAATGATGGCTAAATTGCTTGGTGCGGTGCCTGGTTCTGGTTTTTCAACCATGTCATCCACTCGGAACAGATCGTCTTTGATCATTTCACCGGAAATAACACCGTATTTATGTGTTTCATTTTCAGGCACTTCTTGAACGGCAACAATTGAGCAGCGGAACTGTTTATACAGAGCGACCATTTGTGCCAAAACCCCTTTTTCTTGATTGACACATAAGTCATCGGCCAGCACCACAGCAAAAGGTTCATCGCCGACTAACTCTCGACCCGTTAAAATAGCATGGCCTAAACCTTTCATTTCACGTTGACGAATGTAGGTGAAGTTGGCGGTATCAATGATTTCACGAATATCAACCAGTAGCTCTTCTTTGTTGGTGCCACTAATTTGATGCTCTAGCTCATAGTTTTTATCGAAGTGATCCATGATCGAGTGTTTTCCACGCCCAGTCACAATACACATCCCGGTCATTCCGGCTTGAATCGCCTCTTCAACACCATATTCGATCAAGGGTTTATTGACTACTGGCATCATCTCTTTGGGCATTGATTTTGTCGCTGGAAGAAAACGTGTACCGTAGCCAGCGGCTGGGAATAGGCATTTTTTGATCATGCTATAACCTTATTTTTATTTGAATTGTTAATTGATGGCGCAACCTTATCATGCTTTATGAAACGCTATCACCACTAAAGCGGTGAACTCAGTTAAATTCTGCGTGAAAGCACATAATTAAGACAGAATATTTTGATTGGCCCACGCAATCGCTTGGACCCTATTTTTGACCGATAGCTTTTTGAATATTTGGTAGAGATGTGATTTGACCGTGAATTCACTGATGAATAAATCTTCCGACATTTGGTTATTCGATGCGCCAGTTTGTAAGCAGCGGAGGATCTGTATTTCGCGGGCGGTTAAGTCTGTAATCACTTGAGCAGTATGGGACTCAAACGCGTAGCGATAGTAGTGCAGTAACTGACTTACAGCGTGTCTGGGTAGCCAATTTTGTCCATTAATGATTTCGCCAAGCCCGAATGCAATTTTATCTAAGGTGTCATTTTTATAAAATAGCCCTTTTAAATGGCCAAAGGTTAATAAGTCATTAGTGGTTAATCTTTGCAACACATTGATGAGGATCGTTTCATGATGCTGACTGTTTAATGAGCAGTTTCCCAAGCGTCGTTGCAACTGCGCATAATCTGCATGGTCAATCATCAATATTTTGTGTTTATCTGAACAATACGCTTGGCGCAAGGTTTCGGGCTCAATTTTAGGAATGGGCAGCCCAAGCCGATCGGTTAAATGGTCAATATAAGGGCGTTCTTGCTCTTTATCTAAACAGAGAAAGTAAATGGTGCGGGTATAGTTTGCTTTTCTCATGGTCACTTCCTTTTGACGAGAATGTTAGACAACTGTCTAGAAAATGACGGAAATTAGGTTATAAAGCCAACGAGATAAATAAAATTGCGCTTAGTTTCATATAGTAAGGTAACTGAGTGTTTTGTCATTCTTAAATTAGAGGTAGTGGTTCTAAAAAATAGGAAATTGAGCAAGATTGTGAGATGAATTTTGACAACTATTTCTGTGAAGATTTGTGCCTCGCATAAAGCGTGGTATCCTAGTCAGCTATTTAAAGAACACTCATGATGGAAGACGGAGCAAAACATGGCAAGCCGTGGAGTAAATAAAGTTATTTTAGTGGGTAACCTAGGTAACGACCCAGAAATTCGTTATATGCCTGGTGGCGCTGCTGTGGCAAATATCACCATTGCAACGTCAGATTCATGGCGTGATAAAGCAACTGGCGAGCAACGCGAAAAAACCGAATGGCACCGTGTTGCGCTGTTTGGCAAATTAGCCGAAGTTGCTGGTGAATACTTACGTAAAGGTTCACAAGTGTACATTGAAGGTCAGCTACAAACTCGTAAGTGGCAAGATCAAAGCGGACAAGATCGTTATACCACCGAAGTTGTCGTACAAGGTTTTAATGGTGTGATGCAAATGTTGGGTGGCCGTGCTCAAGGTGGTGCTCCAGCGCAAGGTGGAATGCCACAACAACAGCAACAAGGTGGCGGATGGGGGCAACCTCAGCAGCCTGCGATGCAAAAGCAACCACAGCAACAGCAGTCAGCTCCTCAACAGGCTCAACCTCAGTATAATGAACCACCAATGGATTTTGATGACGACATCCCATTCTGAGGTTCGAATGTCGAAAAAAGCCGCGAAAACCGCGGCTTTTTTATATAGTTATCACTATTAGCATTTTCTTATTTGTCAGCACAGCTTAGTGATCGACAAAGTTTACGTTGAAAAGGAATTCAGCATTCATGCGGTATACACCAACACTGAAACTGAGTACTCGGTTAGTAGCTTTTGTTACGCTCATCGTAACCAGTGCAATGTTCATTTTGTTTATTGGTGGAACTTTGTCTTTTCAACGGCTTGGACAAGAATATCTCAATCACTACCTAGCAGGAATTGTGGAGGTAGTCGATAAAGAAATAGAAGATCCTGATGCCGCTTATTCATTGCAACGTTGGATGCCCAAAATGTTGCAAGCCAGTAGCATTGTTGAAATGCAGCTCTCTTCACCCGCTGGCGTTATTTACCGTTTTAAAGATACCTCGTCCAAAGTCGACCCTGCCCGTTTGTACCATATTGATATTATCCTTGAACGTAATCCAGGCTATAGCATCAGCTTTAAAGCCGTTCCGCCCTATCTCAGTTATAGCTACTCATTGGGTGCCATGTGGTCTATTACGTTGGCAGTTGGTCTCATCGTGTTTTGCTTGATTCGTGGAGTAAAGTGGCTTAAAGAGCAATTGCTGGGATCTGAATTGTTGGAGGAGCGAGGGCGAATGATTCTCGCCGGTCGAGTTGAGCAGTACGCCAAAGGTGATCACCGCGAGTGGCCTTATACGGCGAGTGAGGCGCTTGATGTCCTGATTGATGAGCTGCAAGATGCTCGTCAAGAGCGTAGCCGCTTTGATACTTTTATCCGGACCCAAACCTTCTTAGATAAGTTGACGGGTACGGCCAACCGTGTCCTTTTTGATAGCAAATTGGAATCAGCTTTGTTAGAGAATGGCGCGCGTGGTGGTGTTTTGTTAGTGCGTATCGATGATTGGGATTCTCTGTGCGAAGAAAATGATAAAAAAGCAGCGGATGATCTCGTTGTGGAAGTCGGGGAGAACATCTCCAACGTCATACAGCGTTACCCGGATGTTATTTTATCTCGTTATTACGATGCCGATTTTGCCATTTTTGTGCCGCATCAAGGGCTGAAAGAAGTCGCTTCTATTGCTACACAATGTTTGAAGCTTTTAGCGCGCATATCGCCTCCTGAGCCGCTCGACAAAGAAAACTGGTGCCATATAGGTATCAGTATGTACAGCGAAGGCGAGCGGCGTGGTCGAGTGTTGGATGAGGCAGAAACGGCCTTAAAAAGTGCTCAGTTACAGCGAGTGAATACGTGGAGTCGCTTTAAAAAGAGTACCTTTTTCCAAGAGGAACGGGGCAGTGTGCGTTGGCGAACTTTGTTTGATCAGGTGCTGACGCCTGAGAAAATAATTTTATTCCGTCAACCTTGCTATTTGCTTGAAAAGACGAATGATTTAGTATGGCTGCACGATGAGTTGTTTGCGCGTATTGATGATCCAGAACAAGGTGTTATAAAAGCCTCTCGCTTTCATTCTGCTTTAGAAACTGTAGGTTATGAAATGGTAATGGATCGAGCCGTATTGCTTAAAGTCGTTCGTTTGCTCAAACGCTCTGAAGTTAAGGTTAATGTGTCAGTGAACTTGCATGTGATTCCATTCGCCGATAAGCAGTATTTTAAGTGGTTTCGGCATGAATTGTTGCAACTTACCTCGAGTAGCCGATCGCAGCTCTCCTTTGAGTTTCCTGAAGGCCGATTAGTACAGCATCTCGATTATATGCGCCCCGTTATTAAGATGATCTCCGGTCTCGGTGCTAAGGTAGTAGTAGGGCAGGCTGGCAGAACGATTGTCAGCACTCACTACATAAAAGATCTTAAGATTGATTTCCTTAAGTTACACCGCAGTTTGATGAAGAAAATAGACCAACGGCATGAAAATCAGCTGTTTGTTCGTAGCATGATCGGTGCTTGTGGCGGTACTCAGACTCAAGTTATTGCGGTCGGTGTCGAAACAGAGCAAGAGTGGCAAACGCTAAAAAACCTAGGCATTCATGGTGGGCAAGGCCGACTGTTTGAAGAAGAACAGCCTTTGTTACCTGAGAAAATAATTAGCCCTAGCGTGACCTTAGGGCGAAGAAATCGTTGGCGTAAAAAATAAAAGCGAACCTATATGAATCTTCAGTCACTGATTGATAAATTAAAACCATCTAAAGCGACGTTGCGGCAATTGTTCGTTGTCGTAAGACCTGATGCTCTCTATTTCTCGGCTTTGGATGATGCGACTTTGCCGACAGAGATCCCGCTTGATGGTGCAACGTGGCAACAGGTACTCTTTCACGCACTCAAACCGCTCAACATCAAGGGCACGGTAATTAACCTTGTCCTCCATGCTCATTTTTATCAAACTTATCAAATAGAAAAACCGCAGTTACCCAAAGAAGAGTGGTCAGTCGCCCTGCCATTTTTATTGAAAGATCTGGTGACAGAGAAAGTCACTGACATCATCGCTGATGCTTTTCCGTTACCCGCAGATAATAAAATTCAAGCCTACGTGGTCTCAAAACGCACGGTATTGGAAGTGGCGTCGCAACTGAGTGCGATGGGTTTAGAGTTAGGCAAAGTAATTCCCGAAGATGAAGTGTGGGCGAGAAGTGCCGGTGATCTTGAGCATTTTTTGCTGTTACAGCGCAGTAAAAACAGCAGTTTTAAGTTTGACGCATTTGTGGATCGAAAATGCTGTTTTCAACGAACGATGAGAGGTGTTGTCTCTCCCATTACTGGTGTTGCCAGCTCGGTTTTACAGCTCGATGGTTTAGCGTTAGAACTGCAACGTTCGATTGATTACCTTTCCTCGCAGCTTAAAGGTGCCTCATTACATCAGCTAAAAGTGCTGTGTGATGAAGAAGCGCAGCAAGAGTTGGTCGATGCATTAAATGAACGCCTAAATGTCAAAGTTTCCCTGCTTGATGAGCGGTTACCGAGTTCGGCACATCTGCTGGTGGAGCAAGTGACTCGCATTGACGATTCAATGCTCAACTTATACCCGGCGCATCTTAAGCCGAAGAAAGAGTATTTTTCACTGTCCATGGTCTGCGCGATTTGGGGCATTGTCGCTTTAGTGATGCTATTGGCATATGCCGGTTATCAATGGCAAAATAGCCAATTGAAACAGCAGCTACAAGCAAAACAAGCGCAAAATAAAGCCCTTGCTGCTGAATTAGAAACGACCAAACAGAAAGTTGATAAGCATAAGCCATCGGTTGAAAAAATAGCGGCGATTGAGCGTTTGAAGCAGCAAATTAAGGGCAAACAAGCCACATTGGATTCGATTAATGAGTTTGACCAATCACAACAGGTCGGTTACTCAGGAGTCATGCGTTCGCTCGCCACACTCAGCCGTGATGATATTTCATTAACGACCATTACCATCCATCATGAGCAGCTCGATTTGCAAGGCTTGGCTAGAGAGGCGAAAGATATTCCAAACTGGTTAAGTCAGTTTAAAAGCGAACTGAACCTAGTGGGACGTAGTTTTGAAAAGTTAAAAATTGCGCGCAATGAGCAAGGCATTCTCATCTTTGATCTTAAAACTAAAGCGGAGGATAGCCAATGAATTGGCAGAGCATCAGCAACAAATTCTTAGCCATCAGTTCGCGTGAAAAAATGTTGATCGCCCTGTGTGGCTTAGTGGTGATTACACTGCTCTTGTTTAGCTTGTTACTTGAACCCGCGATGAAATCGGTGGCGGCTAATCGGTTACAGCTTCAGTCTGTTGAGCAGATGAACCAGCGAATGCAAGGTGAAATTCTGTTATTGACTGCTAAACTTAATAAAGATCCGAATCAAGAGATTAATCTAGAATTCAAACAGTTAATGGCGCAGAGCCAAACTCTCTCGCTTGAGCTGGCAGCATTGGTTGATTCACTGATTACACCCGCGAAGATGGCGCAATTGCTTGAAAGTGTTTTGGCAACCAGCCAAGACTTGACTTTGGTCTCCATGGAGTCATTAGCAGCAGAGCCGATTGCAAATAACAACCAATCATCTGAATATTCAGGTTATTATGTTCATCCTGTGAGATTGGAGTTCACCGGTAATTACTTCGCGATATTGAATTATTTGACCAATTTAGAAAGTTTACCGATGAAGTATTATTGGCGTCATTTCCAATACAAGGTAGAAAGTTACCCCCAAGCTAGAGTCATTATGGAAGTGTACACATTAGGCATTAGACAGGAGTTTATTGGTGGTTAGATCCGTTTTTTCACTGCTGTTGATGTGTGTTGTATGCAGCAGTTGGGCAGCGCAAGATCCTACCGCGCCATTAGGTTGGGCGAGTGAGATCGCATCACCTGCCAATAAGGCAGAAACCTACCCGCTACCTAAGTTGCAAAGTATTGTATGCCAGCAAAGCACACCTTGTGTGACAGTGCTTAACGATCAAGTGGTTGGCATCGGAGAGTCGCTATTTGGCTACACAGTAGAAGCCATTGAACCACAGCAAGTGACCCTTTCTCGCAGAGGAAAGACGTGGGATTTAGGCCTCTTTTCTCTGGACATCAAGCAGTAAGGTATAGAAATCGTATGCGTAAAATCGTATTAGGCGTAGTCATCGTATCCTTAATGGGCTGTTCTATGGGGCATCGCGATCCAGTTGAGATGAAACAGTCTTTGAATCAGGCGATTAATGAAGCCAATAGCCGAAATCTAGCCGTTCTACCGGCCTCCGTAGAAGCTGACTTGATGCCTGACATTGAGGGAATCACAGCGCGCAGTCAAGAAACGGTGAAACGCTTTCGTATCCAAGCTGATAATGTTGATGCAAGGGTATTTTTTGCCAGTTTAGTTAAAGGGACTGAGTTTAGTGCCGCCATCCACCCTGAAGTTGCTGGAAGTGTAACGGTAAATCTAACTGACGTGACTTTGGATGATGTATTGGCCGTCGTTCGTGACATGTATGGCTATGAAATTATCAAAAAGGGTAAAGTAATTCAGGTTTATCCGTCAGGCCTGCGTACGGTGACTATCCCGGTCGATTATCTACAACTTAAACGTACGGGTCGTTCTTTAACCTCCATCACCACCGGTACAATCACTAATACAGATACCGGTTCTAGTTCCTCGAGTAGTTCTAGCTCAAATTCCAGTTCTAATTCCAATTCGAGTAACTCATCTAGTAATTCTAAAGGTGGAACGGAAATTGAAACCACCAGTGAAAGTGATTTTTGGCCACAACTTGAAAATGCGGTAGCACATTTGATTGGTTCGGGTAAAGGGCAAGGCGTTGTTGTGACTCCACAAGCGAGCGTAATCACTGTTCGAGCCTACCCAGATGAAATACGTGAAGTGCGAGAGTTTCTAGGCATTTCCCAACAGCGTTTGCAGCGACAAGTGATCCTTGAGGCGAAAATTTTAGAAGTCACCTTGAGCGATGGCTACCAGCAAGGGATCAATTGGTCAAATATGTCGTTTGGCAATGGTGACGTAGTGATTAATAAGGTCGGTAGTGCCGCTTCGTTGCTACCGGGGATGGATGCGATTGGCACTCTGCTGCAAGGCCAAACCAATGTCACTATTTCGGATGGCAGTTTTGAAGCGGTACTTAATTTCATGGGCACTCAGGGTGATTTGAATGTCCTGTCCAGCCCAAGAGTGACCGCGGCTAACAACCAAAAAGCGGTGATCAAAGTCGGCACCGATGAATATTACGTCACCGATGTGACAGGTGTAGTCGGAAATGGCGAGAACTCTAATGTCGCACCAGATGTTCAACTCACGCCATTTTTCTCGGGCATATCGCTTGATGTGACGCCACAAATTGATGATCAAGGCAATGTGCTCTTGCACGTTCATCCTGCTGTGATTGAGGTGGCAGAACAGAATAAACAGATTGATTACGGAAACACCAAGATCATTTTACCATTGGCGCGCAGTACCATTCGCGAATCAGACTCGGTGATCCGCGCGCAAGATGGTGACGTGGTGGTGATTGGCGGATTGATGAAATCCAACACCACTAACCGAGTATCTAAAGTTCCATTTTTGGGGGATTTACCCGGTTTAGGATATCTGTTTCGTAACACCTCTGAGCTGACTGAGAAAACCGAATTAGTGATTTTGCTTAAACCAACGGTTGTGGGTGTTAATACCTGGCAAAAAGAGCTCGAACGCTCGCGTGAACTACTACAGGAGTGGTTCCCAGACGAAGAATAAACATCATGTATCTTGAACACTTTGGTTTTGAGCAACTGCCTTTTCATCTCACGCCTAATACATCACTGTTTTTAGGCTTAGCGCCACATTATGAGGCGATTCAGACCGTGAGTGCCGCCATTGATTTAGGCGAAGGAGTGATCAAGATAACCGGAGAAGTCGGAACCGGAAAAACCATGGTGTGTCGTATGTTGATCAATTATTTACATAATCATATTGCACTGATTTACTTACCCAACCCAGCGCTTAATGGTCGAGAACTTCGCCAAGCTGTCGCCAGCGAACTAGGCCTTAGTAAGCAAGATGATGCGTATATTGTTGATCGTATTCAGCAACAATTGATTGTGCTAAAGCAGCAGGGGAAACGAGTAGTCGCGATTGTTGATGAAGCACAAGCGTTACCAGACGATGCATTAGAAGTGCTGCGTTTATTCGGCAATTTAGAAACAGAATACACAAAGTTGTTGCAACTGGTGTTGATCGGCCAACCAGAGCTCGATGAGCGTTTAGCACAGCACCATCTGCGCCAATTTCGCCAACGAATTACTTTTAGCGCTTATCTGCGGCCGCTCTCTTTAGATGAAACAGTCGCTTATATCGAGAGCCGCTTGAGCAAAGCCGGAGGCGATGCGCAACTGTTTAATCTTGAACAGAAAAAAGCGTTGTGGCGAGCCAGTTATGGTACACCTCGTTTGATTAACCAAGTGTGTCACAAAGCTCTGTTGCTGGCTTTTACGCAAAACGACAGCACGATTCGCAATCAGCACCTATTTACAGCGATTCACGATACGTTTGATACCTGTAAGCCTAAGTTTAAACGCCCTTTTATGTGGGGATGGAGTCAATCATGAGTGCGATGAACGATGCACTATCAAAACTGGCACAAGCGCAACGCCAATCGGTGGTGAACTTGCAACCAGCGCAAGTTGCGAAAGTAAAACGCAGCCGCGCTTGGTTGTGGATGGTGGCCGGGTTTGCTGCCAGCTTAGCGGTCGGTGGATGGGCGGTGTCACAGCAGCAAGCTATGGTTGATCAAGCTAGCCAAACAGTAGTCAGTCAAACACTGCTCAATCAAGCGATAGTGAATGAACCTGAGAGCCTGTTGTTAGAGGTTGATGAGCGAAGCTCTTCGCCTGCGCTTGTTTCCCCGACCACCAAAATTGTTCCGGTTCACCGTCCCGTTTACCAAACTGCCGTTGTTGCAGTAGACAAAAAAACGTCAAATTCAGCAATGCCCACAGTGACGGTTAAACGAGATTCGGCCTTAGCCAATCAACAGCCGTTGCATTCTAACCGTGCGGTCGCGCTCGGTGCTGAAAGTGGCCAAGAAATCTCAAGTGTTTTTATTGAACAAGTGGATTTGACGCCAGAGCAACTGGCGATAAAAGCAATGAGCCGCGCTGATAAAGCCGTGGACAGCAATGAGCTCAAAGAGGCATTGGATGCCTACAGTGAAGTGCTACGCTTCACCCCAGATAATGAACTCGCCCGTCAAAAATTATCCGCGCTCTATTACGGTAAAGGCGATGCACGTAAAGCTTTTGAAATTTTACAAAGCGGTATAAAGCTCAATCATAACGGAGAAAGTTTGCGGATCGCGTTGGCTAAATTGTTGATTAAAGAGAAGCAGAGTGAAGCGGCGTTAACCCCTCTAGTTCATTTACCTGACAATGCTTCGATCGATTATCTCTCGCTAAGGGCAGCCTTGGCACAAAAAGCCAAGCAAGATTCACTCGCATTAGAAAGCTATCAACGCTTAGTCAAGCTTGATGCTGAGAACGCACGCTGGTGGTTAGGGCTTGCGATAGCACAAGAGCGTACGATGGATTTTCAGGCGGCCAAATATACCTACCAACAAGCGCTTGCGAAAGTTGGCCTTTCGAGTCAGTCGCAACTGTTTATTCGTGATCGCCTAGTCGTACTAAGCAGTTTAGAGGAGAGTGCGAGTGCAAATTAAGCTACGAAAACGCTTAGGTGATCTGCTGGTTGAAGAAGGGATCATCACTGAAAATCAAGTGGAACAAGCGCTCGCTGCGCAAAAACGCAGTGGACGTAAACTGGGTGATACGCTGATCGAACTCGGCTTTTTGTCAGAGCAGCAGATGTTGAGCTTCTTATCGCAGCAACTTTCGCTGCCGCTGATTGATCTCAGCCGAGCCAATGTCGATATTGATGCAGTGCAGCTCCTCCCGGAAGTGCATGCACGCCGTTTACGCGCCTTAATCATTGGCAAAAATGGCGACACGCTGCGCATCGCAATGAGTGATCCGGCGGATCTGTTTGCTCAAGAATCTCTGCTTACTCAATTACCCCAATACAGTTTTGAATTTGTTATTGCTCCAGAAAAACAATTGGTTGAAGGGTTTGATCGTTACTATCGCCGCACCAAAGAGATTGCGTCTTTTGCCGAGCAGCTACAACTGGAACACCAAGGCAATACCGCTTTTGATTTCGATATCGGTGATGATGACAGCGATGAAGTGACCGTTGTTAAGCTCATCAACTCTCTATTTGAAGATGCGATTCAGGTTGGGGCGTCTGATATTCATATCGAACCTGATGCCAATGTATTGCGTTTGCGCCAGCGGATTGATGGGGTATTACACGAAACCCTACTCAATGAAACCAACATCGCTTCGGCTTTAGTGCTGCGTTTAAAATTGATGGCCAATCTTGATATCTCAGAAAAACGCCTCCCACAAGATGGCCGTTTTAATATCCGAGCCAAAGGCCAATCGGTCGATATTCGTATGTCGACCATGCCAGTACAATACGGTGAGTCGGTGGTGATGCGTTTGCTCAACCAATCATCCGGAGTTCGTAAACTGGAAGAGTCAGGTATTCCTGACGATATTTTGCGGCGTTTACGTCATCAACTTAAACGTCCACACGGCATGATCTTAGTAACCGGCCCAACCGGCTCAGGGAAAACGACGACGCTGTACGGCGCGTTATCAGAGCTCAATGTTCCCGGTAAAAAAATCATTACCGCAGAAGATCCGGTTGAGTACCGATTGCCACGCATCAGCCAAGTGCAGATCAACCCTAAAATTGACCTTGATTTCTCAACGGTGCTGAGAACCTTTTTGCGTCAAGACCCGGACATTATTCTAGTCGGGGAGATGCGCGATCAAGAAACGGTTGAAATTGGTTTGCGCGCGGCCTTAACCGGCCACTTAGTGTTGAGCACCTTACACACCAATGATGCGGTTGATAGCGCCTTGCGCATGATGGACATGGGCGCACCGGGCTATTTAGTGGCCAGCGCCGTGCGGGCGGTGGTTGCCCAACGTTTAGTGCGTAAAGTTTGCCCCGATTGTAAAGCGGTGGATGAGGTTGATGAAGCCCGTAAACAGTGGCTGACGGTGCGTTTCCCAAATCAAGTTGAAGCGGCTTTTACGCGTGGGCGTGGGTGCCAGAACTGCAATTTGACGGGGTACCGTGGGCGAATTGGGGTTTTTGAAATGCTAGAACTTGAACACGAGATGATGGATGCGCTGCGCGCCAACGATGCGGTTAGTTTTGCGCAAGCCGCTCGTCAGTCGAAGCAATACAAACCGCTGCTAGCTTCGGCGATGGAGTTGGCGCTACAAGGGGTTGTCAGTTTAGATGAAGTGATGAGCTTAGGTGAAGGTGATTCATCCGGCATCATTCAAGCCATCTATCTATAGTTAAGGTTACTCATGCCAACGTATCGTTATCAGGGTCGAAATTTAGATGGTAGCAAAACCTCGGGGCATGTTGACGCGCCGACAGAAGAGCTCGCGGCGGAAGCGCTATTTAACAAAGGCGTGATTCCGACCTTAATTTCGTCAGACCAAGGGGCTGATTTTTCGATTGATTGGAAATCGCTGTTTACCCCAAGTGTGCCACTTGAGGTGTTGGTAATCTTCTGTCGTCAGCTTTACAGCTTGACCAAGGCGGGAGTGCCGCTGCTGCGCTCGATGAAAGGACTTATCCAAAATTGTGCCAATAAACAGCTTAAAGAAGCATTGGAAGCGGTTAGTAATGAGCTAACCAACGGGCGCAGTTTATCGAGCTCAATGCAGATGTACCCGAAAGTCTTTAGCCCGTTGTTTGTGTCGATGATCCACGTCGGTGAGAACACAGGGCGGCTCGATGAAGCTTTGCTGCAATTGTCTCATTACTACGAGCAAGAAGTCGAAACTCGTAAACGGATTAAAACGGCGATGCGTTATCCGAGTTTTGTCATCAGCTTTATTTTGGTCGCGATGTTCATTCTCAACGTTAAAGTGATCCCACAATTTACTAGTATGTTTAGCCGTTTCGGGGTTGATTTACCGCTGCCAACTCGCATTTTAATTGGTATGTCAGATTTCTTTGTCAACTACTGGCCGATGATGATAGGCGTATTGCTTGGGTGTTTATTTGCTTTCAGAGCTTGGTTGAGCACAGCCGCAGGGCGTCAAAAGTGGGATAAGTTTCGCTTAAGAATGCCAATTGTCGGCGGCATAGTGAACCGAGCGCAATTGGCGCGTTTTTCTCGAACTTTTGCCTTGATGTTGAAAGCGGGGGTGCCGTTAAACCAATCGATAGCATTATCTGCCGAAGCGTTGGATAACAAATTTCTAGAATCTCGCCTGTTAGAAATGAAAGCTGCCATTGAAGCGGGAACAAGCGTATCCACCACCGCGGTAAACGCCAATATTTTTACGCCATTAGTTATTCAGATGATTTCGGTGGGTGAAGAGACAGGGCGCATTGATGAGTTGCTACTTGAAGTCGCGGACTTCTACGATAGAGAGGTGGATTACGATCTCAAAACCCTCACCGCGCGCATAGAGCCGATTTTATTGGTGATTGTCGCCGCTATGGTGTTGGTGCTGGCACTTGGCATCTTTTTGCCAATGTGGGGAATGCTCGACGCGATCAAAGGATAAAGGTTGTCAGATGAAAACGGCGATAGAGCGTTCTCAGTTCGTAATTTGGGGGTTGATTGTCTTTGTTCTTTTGATGGCTTTGCTATCAGCATGGCAGTCGATAGAAAAAGAAGCCAATCAAACCGCATTAGCGATGGCGAGCAGTAAAATCGTAGAAAGTGCCAATTTTTATAAGCAAGATTGGTTATTAAAGGGGCGGCCCTCAACTTTAATCGCGAATGGTCGATTACTCAATATGAGCGCAACGGGCTGGGTATTACCATTGGCTGAGAATGAATCAAGTATAGATTGTCGTTATTGGTTAAGCCTGCTATACCCAGATGAACAACTGCTTGAAAGCAAAGTGATTTCAATTGAATCGGCACATCAAGCAAATCAGTATCAATGTCGCTATGTTTACAGCCAAAAACAGGTGATAACCATTGAACTTTTAAGGGATAAGTTTACAGTAAGCGTCGATTTTTCAGCATGAGTTTTCGACATAAACAGTGAAATGGGCACTCGCCCCGTAGCGATGCGAGAACAAGTGCGTATAATACACGGTAATAACAAAGAGATAGGTAGAGCATGGATAACAAACAAACGGGCTTTTCCTTAGTTGAATTAGTCGTAGTGATTGTGGTTGTCGGCTTATTGGCCGTTGCAGCGCTACCCCGCTTTTTAGATGTCACTGATGAAGCGAAAAAAGCCAGCATCGAAGGGGTTGCCGGTGGTTTTGCTACTGGTGTTCTATCGGCGCGTGCTCAGTGGGAAGCTCAGGCAAGAACCTCTGTGACTTTGGGCTCGGAAAAACAAAACACCGTCAACTATGATGGTGTCAATTTCTGGCTGACTCGCTCTACAGATAGCAGCGGTGCTGCGACAGGTTTTAGGGATGGTTATCCGTTGGCGCTCAATACCGATAATACCAGTTATCCAGCGGCGATTACGGATCAGTCATGTATTGATTTAATGGATAATTTGCTGCAAAACCCACCAAAAGTTGACACAGTCGCTAATGCAGCCAATAACGCTAATGTAAAATATTCAGCACAAGCCGATGACGGTCAAGCCACTTGTACTTATGTGCAAAAAGAGGGTGGAACCGCGCACCAGTTTGTGTATGAGATAAAAACTGGTCGTGTGACCGTCACTTTGCAGTAAGTCTGCGCATTGATTAAAACATAGAGAGAAAGTAACTATGAAAAGACAAAACGGTTTCACCCTAATCGAACTTGTGGTTGTGATTGTCATTCTCGGCATTCTCGCCGTCACCGCTGCGCCACGTTTTTTGAATTTGCAAGATGATGCGCGTGAGGCTTCTCTTGAAGGCCTCAGAGGTGCGGTTGCTGGAGCAATGGGAATATCTTATGGGCGAGCAGCTATTAGTGGTATTGAAACTCAAGCTGTTAGTAGTGCCAATCTAACTGCAACCACTATAGATGGTGTTGTATATAGCTATGGGTATCCGACAGCAGCAACAGGGGGGATTATTGCAGCTGTAGATCTTTCTTCTGATTTCGTTGTTTTGGATTCCGATAATGATGATGCTGCTGATCATACTAACGCCACAATCGATATTGGCTTGTCTGGATATACATCCCAGTGTGTCCGTTATACTGCTGCAACGAGTTCAAATGTAGCAGTAGCTGCAGTTATTAGCGGTGCTGCCGGTTCTGCTTGTGGTATGCAATAGCGAATAGTAAAGGCCAGCATGCTGGCCTTTATTTTATCTATAACGAGAGTTATTTCTCACCCACAAAAGTCAGTAAAACTTAAGCCCACTACGGAAATTTCTTATATACTTTAAGCACTTGTTTTTTCGCTAGAGGTATAAAATGCAGCAACATTTAGCAGCACGGCGTGGTTTTACGTTGATCGAACTGGTCGTGGTAATTGTGCTGCTGGGCATTGTGGCTGTATATGCAGCAAGCCGTTATACCGGTATCTCCTCCTTTTCAAGCGTGACCACACAAAGCGAAGTGTTGGCCTCACTGCGTTTGACCCAAAACCGCGCCATGCAGCGCACCGACCTCTGTAATCGCTGGTTGGTCAGCAATAATCAAGCGCAGCAAGTATCTCCTTCCGTTTCTGCTGGTGCTTGCACCACTTCACTACCAAGTACGCTGGCAGACAGCAGTTTTGTCGATGCGGCAGAAAACGATATAACCCTGACGTTAATCAATAACGATGGCAGCTATTTTTTAGATTTTGATAGTTTAGGCCGTGCCGCGCAGTGCTTAACGGCAAACTGCACCGTTACCTTAAATAATCTGCAATCGGGTGAATCTCGCCAAGTGTGCATCAATAGTGAGGGGTACATTTATGCGTGTTAACGCGCCGCGCGGGTTTACTCTCATTGAGATGATCATCGTTATCACAGTGACAGCAATAGCCATGACAGGCATCACGGCCGCGCTTTATCCTCGCTCGCAACAAAGCGCTGAACAGGTGCTAGCAGTAAAAGCCGCCGAGTTAGGCCGCGCGGTCATGGATGAAGTGATGGGCCGAGCCTTTGACGAAAAATCCGGCCCCAATGGCGGATTGCCTGAGTGTTTACTCAGCGGAACGGTAGAGAAAATGTGCACTGCTCATGACGCTTTGGGTAAGGATAGTGAAGTGAGTATTAACCAATACAACGATGTCGATGATTTTATCACGGCTCAGCCAAGGCCAATTGAAGATGTGCTCGGCACACTGTTAGATACGACCAGTTATCGAGGCTTTGCTGCGGCGATCAATGTATTTTATGAACAGGACAGTGGTGGGCAACTAAGCGGAGTGAACGCTAACCAACTGACTCACTATAAACGCGTATCTGTGGTGATCATTGACCCGAAGGGTAATCGTTACCCGTTTGCGGCGATTAAGGGCAATTTCTGATGCGTGGTTTTACCCTGATTGAAATGGTGATTACGATTATTCTGTTGTCGGTGGTCGGGCTATTTTTAGGCTCTGTGATCCGCCAAAGTATGGGTATTTATGTTGATACCACCGCCCGCGAAGCTTTGATCCAACAAGGGCGCTTTATTACTGAGCGGCTGAGCCGAGAACTGCGTGAAGCGGTGCCAAACAGCGTGTTGGTGGAAAATGGTTGCATTGAGTTTTTACCGATCACTGACAGCGCGATCTACAGCGAGCTGCCAACCGTGCAATCGCCTTCGGCTGCGGTGCGTTTATTGCCGATCGACAAAAAGGTACTCAATGGCGATCGTCTGGTCGTGTTTCCAACCAACGCCGCTTCGCTACGCCAAACGCCAAGTGCCAGCGGGCAAACAGCGCAAGTAAACGCAGATGTGGATTTTACATCAACCAACAACACAAGCATGGTCGATGTAGCCTTGACACAACAGACTGGGTTTGTAATTCAATCGCCAGCTAAGCGAGTCTATTTTTATCGCACGCCAGTGGCTTTTTGTTATCAGAACAATCGTATTTATCGTTACGCGGATTACACGCTTAATCGCAGTGCGCTCAGCCCTGAACAGCTTGGCACTCCAGTATTGATGTCTGAAAACATTAGCCAAGCTAATTTTCACGTCACACAGCCCGAGCTACAACGCAACGGCTTAGTGAAAATTGAACTGACATTTTCCGACCGCGGCGAGGAGGTAAAGTTTGACCATGATGCGCTTATCTACAACACGCCGTAAACAGCAAGGCAGCGGCTTAGTATTGGTTATCTTTATCATTGTGGTGGTCGGCTTTGTTGCATCGGTCGCTAACCGTAATCAACAGCGCAATAGCCAGCAATTGGTTTCGATGGTGTTAGGGACAAGGGCTGAAATGGCGGCGCGATCGGCGATCAACGTTGAACTGAGTCGTTTTTATCAAACGACAACCGACGGCAGTTGCCATACTAATTCTGTACAATCACTCACGTTTGAAGGTGAAGGATTAGCACAATGTAGTGCACAGGTTAAATGTAATTTGGTGGGTACAATGGATGATGGCCGTACTGTCTATCAACTGACTTCAACCGGGCGCTGTCAGTCTGGCGATTGGATGTTGCAGCGAGTTATTGAAGTGGGGGTGAAAAAGTGATCCACTATAAATGGCTGATTAGCTTACTGCTCATGAGCGGTGGGGTTTGTGCCCAACAATATAATTTATCCAATAATCAATATCCTCCTTGTAATACCTCGTGGCAAAAATCTGGCAACACTTATACCTGTAGCGGTAATGGTCAAGTGACGTTAAATGATGGTGATGTGATTGTCGCCGATGTTGACTCAACACTGATCGCCAATGACGGTTTTTATTTGATTAATAACCAAGTGGGTAACGCATCAAATAGGATAAGTCTGCAAGCGAACTACGGAGCGATAGCCAGCCAAGGCTCTCAAAATACGATTTATGGGGATGTTTCAGCCAACAGCAGCAACGTAACTTTCAATAACACCAATTTAATTGGTAATGTTACGACGGGAGGAAACGTCACTATCAACGGTGGTAGCGTGCAGGGTAATTTAACCAGTAATGATCGAACGGTTGTTATTACTGGAGCAAACGTGGTTGGTAATATTACGGCGCAATCAGGCATTGTCATTACAGGAAGTGTGTATAGCGGTAATATTACGATGACCTCTAATAACTCAGTGACGTTTAATTCGGTGGATATGACTTCCGGTTCAGTATCAGGGGCAAGTCATTTCACGGCAAACAATAGCCAGCTAGGAAGGCCTGATTCTCAGGTCAGTATTAATACTACCTCTAACGATATCACCTTAAATGACTCAACGGCTTATGGTGATTTTAATGCGGCAATTAATAATGCTGGTGGCCAAGTTAATGTCAACAATAGTTCAATTACTGGTACATGTTCCCCCATATCTAATCCATTGAATGCTTGTGCCCCCTCCCCTGTAGCGCGCTATCATTTTGATGAAGTGCAATGGAGTGGGGCTTTCAATGAAGTCAAGAATGCGTTTGGCTCTTCTCTTAACGGCCGCGCAATGAATGGAGCGCTTACCAGCTCTCAATCACCGGCGCTACCCGCCAATATTAATAATTACGGTACTTGTGGTTATGGCGAGTTTGTTGCCAACCAAAACCAATATGTACAAGTGGCTCATGATAGCCAGTTATCCTTCTCGGACCAGCTAACGATATCTGCGTGGGTGTACCCCGTCAGTCGCCCGGCGAATGGTGGCTTACATACCATAGTGGCGAAAGATACTAACTACGAATTCCACCTTGATAGCCAAGGGCGAGTTTTTTGGTATTGGGAGAGAAGTTCTGGCGGTGCCAATACATTAACCACATCCAATGTTATTCCGCTAAATACTTGGACTCATATCACCATTCGCTATAACCGCTCAGCAAGTAGTAATGAGAGACAAAAAATCTATATTAATGGTGTGGTTGCGGCGACAAACAGCGATAACCAACCACTCAAAACCAATACAGTGAATTTGGAGATTGGTCGAGATTACAATTCCGACAACAGAACTTTCTCCGGAAGGCTTGATGAGGTGGCTATTTATAATAAAGCTCTCACTGATAGTCAGATTGTCAATCTGTATAACGAACGCCATCTGTGCCAAAGTTCAGGGCTGCAATGTTTTAGCGATGATTTCCAAAGTCAGCCGTTGGATGAGCAGTGGCGAGTATTCAGTAGCAGTGGTAACTTTACGCCTTCAATCACCAATAATCGCATGCGATTAACACAAGCGGTGCAAAACCAAGCCACCGCTTCAACATTCCAACGCATTTTCCCTGCGGCAGGGAACCGTGTAGAGGTTGAATTTGACTATTTTGCCTATGGCGGTAATGGTGCTGATGGGGTGGCGATTGTTTTTTCTGATGCCTCTGTCACTCCTCAAGTTGGAGCATTTGGTGGTCCTTTAGGTTTTGGTTATAAAGTCAATGAGCAAAAACCCGGATTTGCGGGCGGCTGGTTAGGCATTGGATTGGATGAATATGGTAATTATTCGATTGAAGGTGGCGGGAATGGCCCAGGCCGCAGGCGGCAAGCTGTTGTATTAAGAGGTTCTGGTTCCGGCTATAGCGGTTATAACTATTTAGCAGGCACGTGTAATAACGGCACAACCAATACCAATGGAGATTGCCTAAATCCGAGGGTAGACAATACCAATGGTAATCCTCAGCACCGCTACCGAATTGTTATTGACTCAACTCAAGCTTCAACGTCGCTGGTGACCGTAAGCCGTAAAGTTGGCACTGACAGTTGGAAAACTTTAATTGGGCCAGTTAATGTGATGTCATTTGCGGCGCAACAAAATGTTCCTACGGATCTGTTTATGTCCATCACAGGTTCTACAGGCTCTTCGACTAATAACCATGAAATTGATAATTTCGAAGTCTGTGCGCTCAATTCTCGTCCAGTTGGTGAGCAAATTAATCACTTTCGCATCTCTTTGCCAGCACAAGGTTTAACTTGTGCAGCCTCTGACGTGTCTGTGACGGCGTGTGCCGATGAAAATTGCAATAACTTATTTACCGATCCGGTTATTGCTTATTTAGTCCCTAACTCTCTACCTAGTGCAACGGGCGGTTGGGTGAATGGTTCAACTATCTCATTTAGCAATGGGGTTGGTAACACCCAACTTAGGCGTAACAGCGCAGGTAATGTCACCGTTGATGTTTCTGGTTCCGTTCCCACGGCTATGTCTTTCAATAACACTTTATGCAGCCACAATGGGAATGCTGGCCCCTTTTTGGCCAGTAACTGCACGATGAACTTTGCTGACAGTGGCTTCATTTTGGATATACCTAATTCCTATGCCAATCAATCGGTAACTGGGACCATTAAAGCGGTACGAAAAGATAACGCTTCACAACTGTGTTTGCCTAGTTTTCAAAATGTACAAAAACCCGTTTCCTTTTGGAGTGATTACTTGAGTCCTAATGGGGGGCAAGGTTTTAGAGCTTTATCGGTTGGTGTGAATAGTGTGGCGGTAGGGCAGTCATCCAATACTGCGATGCCAGTGGTGCTCAATTTCAACCAAAATGGTGAGGCGAGCATTAACGTATCCTATCGTGAGGCTGGTAGCCTTGCTTTGAATGCCCGTTTAACGGGAAGTGGTGATGAGCAGGATTTGCAACTAACAGGTCAAACGACTTTTATACGAGTTCCTCGTGCGTTGGTGCTCAGCGCGACCAGCTATTATGGTGTTAGTGGAGCGTGTCCTAATGCCGATATTAGCTGTGATATTTTTGCTAGGGCGGATGAAAACTTTAATCTCAATATCAAAGCGGTTGCGGAGGCACCGATTGAGGATAATGATTTCACTAACAATTTAGGCGTGACAAACTATCAACAAGCAAACATTGAGCTTAAACATACTCTAATCGCACCAGCGACAGGCGTGCCCGGTGCTCTCGGCGAAGTTGAATATGATCACCAATTAGGTAGCTCGACGACTGTACAACAAAGAGTGAGTGAGGTTGGGGTGTTTGATTTCTCGCTGAATGCGCCAACGACGTATCTTGGACTCGATTTAGCGAGTGAGAATCTGCCGATTGCCGTTGCCTCAACGGGCCCGATAGGTCGTTTTATCCCAGCCTATTTTTCTCCTTCTTCGGTGGTGACCAGCTTACAGGCTGAGTGTGAGGTGACTTCTCCTAATGACGAATCGTTCAGTTATTTAGGACAACCGTTTGGATATAAAGAAAATCCGGGTATTTACTTACACCCAAAATCCGCGTCAGGCAGTGAAACGGTCAATTATTTCGACAGTGCTTGGTGGCGTTATGATCGGCAGTGGGACAATCGAATATATAACGATACTGTGAATAGTTTACCAATCAGCTTTGATAGCGATTTGACGAGTGTGAACCGAGTCAATGGCGTTGATTCTCGCATTGAACTCTCTGGGGAGATATTGAACTACCAAAAGCCACCACAACCAATAGTGCCTTTTAACAGCAAGTTAGATCTTACCCTCTTGGTATCCGATCTTACAGATCTTGATGGAGTTTGCTACCGCGAAACAGCCAGCAGTCCTTGCATAGACTATACGATTACAGATATTGATGATGAGATGAAATTGCGCTGGGGAAAACTGGTGATCCACGACACTTATGGCCCAGAAACGAGTGCGTTAAGTCAGCCAATCACGAGTGAATACTTCACTGCCAATGGCTTTGTTACCAATAGCTTTGATAGCTGTACAAGGTTACCAGATCTTGCGAATTTCACTTTAACGCCGACCGATCTAACTTTAGGTTCCGGTGGGGCTCCTGAAGTTTATCCTACTTTAGTCAGTCGAACGCTCGCTTTGGGTGCCGCGAATATCAACTTTACGGCTCCGGGAGCGGGTCATCAAGGATTCATTGATACTTTGCTTGATCTCAATGCTCATGGGTTGCCTTGGTTGCGTCCCTACAATGATCAAAATAGCGCGTTTGAAAATGAAGTCTCAGGCCGAGTACAGTTTGGATTGTACCGAGGCAGCGACCGGGTAATCTGGTGGCGTGAAAAAAATTAACCGGATAATTCACACAAATTCATGGAGATTTTTCTACCTAAGTTAGGAATCTGTTAGAAATTGCGTGTTTCAGTCCATGTTTATGCGTCAACGCCTTGCTGTGATCGCAAGGCATTGGTACATTTAGTGCAATTTTCTATCTTCTAATTCTTGCAGGACGAGCGAAGAATATGTTCAAAAAACTGCGTGGCATGTTTTCCAACGATCTATCGATCGATTTAGGTACCGCCAATACTCTTATATACGTTAAAGGACAAGGTATTGTCCTCGACGAGCCTTCCGTTGTTGCTATTCGCCAAGATAAAGGTCGTGGTGGAAAAAGCGTTGCTGCTGTCGGTCATGCCGCTAAGCAGATGCTTGGTCGTACGCCGGGGAATATTTCTGCAATTCGTCCTATGAAAGACGGCGTGATTGCGGATTTCTACGTGACCGAAAAAATGTTGCAACACTTCATCAAGCAGGTGCATGACAACAGTGTACTCAAACCAAGCCCTCGCGTTCTTGTGTGTGTGCCTTGTGGTTCCACCCAAGTTGAACGCCGTGCGATTCGTGAATCAGCACTCGGTGCTGGCGCGCGTGAAGTGTATTTGATTGATGAGCCTATGGCGGCGGCCATCGGTGCTGGTCTGCGTGTTTCTGAACCAACGGGTTCAATGGTGGTCGATATCGGTGGCGGTACGACTGAAGTTGCCGTTATTTCCTTGAACGGTGTGGTTTACTCTTCCTCTGTGCGTATCGGCGGTGACCGTTTTGATGAAGCGATCATCAATTATGTGCGTCGTAACTACGGCAGCTTAATCGGTGAAGCGACCGCAGAGAAAATCAAACATGAAATTGGCTCGGCTTACCCCGGCGATGAAGTGATGGAGATTGAAGTTCGTGGTCGTAACCTTGCTGAAGGGGTTCCTCGTAGCTTTACTCTTAACTCCAATGAAATCTTAGAAGCACTGCAAGAACCGCTTTCCGGTATTGTTTCTGCGGTGATGGTTGCGCTTGAACAGTGCCCGCCAGAGCTTGCTTCTGATATCTCAGAAAATGGTATGGTATTAACCGGTGGTGGAGCGCTGCTCAAAGATATCGACCGCCTCTTGACCGAAGAAACGGGAATACCAGTCGTGGTTGCCGATAATCCTCTAACCTGTGTTGCCCTTGGTGGCGGTAAAGCGTTGGAAATGATCGATATGCACGGTGGCGACCTATTTAGCGAAGAATAATGGCTTTGGGAGCCGTAAAGCTCCCATCATGACATCTAGGATTTTTATAGAATGAAGCCAATATTTGGTCGAGGACCATCTCTTCAGCTACGTCTCTTTTTTGCCGTGATTTTATCAGCCAGTCTTATGCTGGCTGATAGTCGTTTAGGTGCTTTTTCCAACGTTCGTTTTTTTCTTAATAGCTTAGTGGCTCCCATTCAATACATGGCGGATTTACCGCGCAGCATGTTTGATGATCTGTATGAGCGATTCGCCACTCATCAAAAACTGATTGAATCGAATCAACGTTTAAAACGAGAAGCGATCACCTTGAAAAGTGATTTGATCTTGTTTGATCAATACCGCGAAGAGAACCAACGGTTACGTAAATTGCTTGGATCTTCTTTTGTTCGTGATGAAAAGAAGGTTGTCACTGAGGTGATGGCGGTCGATACCTCACCTTATCGTCACCAAGTTGTGATTGATAAAGGGCGAACGGATGGCGTTTACGAAGGGCAACCCGTTATCAACGACAAAGGTATTGTTGGCCAAGTGACTTTTGTGGCGGCGCATAACAGCCGGGTGTTGTTGCTGACTGACACCAATAGTGCGATTCCAGTGCAAATTATTCGTAATGATATTCGAGTGATTGCTTCAGGGAATGGCCAGGTGGATCGTATTCAATTGGAACACATTCCCACCAGCACCGATATTGAAGTGGGTGACTTGCTCGTCACATCAGGTTTAGGGGGCGTATATCCTGAAGGTTATCCTGTCGCACACGTTTCGGTGGTCGACAAAGATACTCAGCGTGAATTTGCGTCGATCACCGCCGATCCCGTGGTGGATTTTGATCGTCTACGTTATTTGCTGTTGATCTGGCCTAACGAAGATAGGCAACAGAAAGTATTGCAAGTTACACCAGAGAAAATGTTAGAGGAAGCAACCGATGGCCAGTAGTGTCGTGAAAAGTAAATTGGTGATTGGTGCATCATTTCTCTTTGCTCTGGTTTTACAAACTATCCCTTGGCCGGGTGAGCTGGATCTATTGCGCCCATCGTGGTTACTGCTGGTGACATGCTATTGGGTTTTAGCGTTGCCGCATCGAGTCAACGTAGGGTCGGCTTTGATCCTTGGTTTGTTATGGGATCTGCTGCTTGGTTCAACATTGGGCATTCGTGGCATGATGATGGCCATTGTTGTCTACTTAGTGGCGATTAACTTCTTAGTGCTGCGTAATATGGCGTTATGGCAACAAGCCGTAATCATTGGCGTGTTATCTATGTTGCTTGAAGTGCTGATCTTCTGCGGTGAATATTTAATTCAAGATGTGACATTTAACCCGCTCTCGCTATGGGTTGGTATGATCAATTGCATATTATGGCCTTGGATGTTCCTACTGCTTCGTCGTGTGCGACGCCACTGGCACCTTAGATGATGAATAAAAAAATTGTATTAGCGTCTGGCTCGCCAAGAAGACGAGAGTTACTGACTCAACTGGGTTATCAGTTTGATATTGTGGTACCCAACGTTGAAGAATGCCGTAATGAGCATGAAGCCCCAGCAGTGTATGTTGAACGTTTGTCACGTGATAAGGCACTGGCTGGTGTTGCTTTATCCAACCCTGCTTCGATAGTTATTGGGTCTGATACCATAGTCGTGCAAGGTGAAACAGTACTTGAAAAACCTGCTGATTTTGCTCAAGCACAACAGATGTTACGCAGCCTATCTGGTACAAAACATCAAGTGATGACGGCCGTAACCGTAGCAACACATGATCATTCTAAATCCGTCGTGGTAACGACGGATGTATGGTTTAAACCTTTGTCAGATGAAGAAATAGAACAATATTGGCAATCGGGTGAACCTTGCGATAAGGCTGGCAGTTATGGCATTCAAGGATTGGGTGGACGATTTGTAACGAAGATCGAAGGCAGTTATTACGCTGTTGTAGGATTACCATTATTCGAAACTGACCAGCTCTTGCACGAATTTATATAATTAAAAACATTGAGGTGTACTCATGAGTGCAGAGTTGCTACTAAACGTCACCCCGAGTGAAACTCGAGTGGCGATGATTGAAGGCGGAGTTCTTCAAGAGGTCCACATTGAGCGAGAAGCGAAACGCGGCATTGTGGGCAATATTTACAAAGGAAAAGTCAGCCGAGTTCTTCCCGGAATGCAGGCCGCCTTTGTCGATATTGGTTTAGACAAGGCCGCTTTTCTTCACGCTTCTGACATTGTTCCTCATACTGAATGTGTGGCTGAGAACGAAAAACAGCAGTTTCAAGTTCGTGATATTTCAGAGCTAGTTCGTCAAGGCCAAGATATTGTGGTGCAAGTGGTCAAAGATCCATTAGGCACTAAAGGCGCCCGTTTAACGACAGATATTACCCTACCTTCGCGCTATCTCGTTTTTA
Source organism: Vibrio sp. V23_P3S9T160 (assembly GCF_963886625.1). Taxonomy (NCBI): domain Bacteria; kingdom Pseudomonadati; phylum Pseudomonadota; class Gammaproteobacteria; order Vibrionales; family Vibrionaceae; genus Vibrio; species Vibrio sp. V23_P3S9T160. Next base: position 52,177 of record NZ_CAWPDB010000127.1, on the reverse strand, counting down.
TGCCCGGCGCAAGTCATGTTGGTGTCTCACAACGCATTGAAAGTGAATCAGAGCGTGATCGTCTCAAAAAAGTCGTGGCTCATTATTGTGATGAGCACGGTGGGTTCATTATTCGTACCGCCGCTGAAGGGGCTGATGAGAAAGAGCTTTCACAAGATGCCGCCTTTCTTAAACGGCTATGGCTGAAAGTGTTGGAGCGTCGAGTTAAATACAAAACACGCTCGACACTGTATGGCGAATTGGGTTTAGCTCAGCGTATTTTACGAGATTTTGTCGGCACCGATTTGACGCGGATCTTAGTCGATTCGCGCCTTGAATTTGAGAACCTCAAAGAGTTTACCTCAGAGTTTGTGCCTGAGTTAACCGATAAGCTTGAACTGTATGAAGGTGACAAGCCTATTTTTGATATGTACGACACCGAAAACGAGGTTCAGCGTTCTCTCGAGCGTAAAGTGGAGCTCAAGTCTGGTGGATACCTTATCATCGACCAAACCGAAGCCATGACCACGATTGATATCAATACTGGCGCGTTTGTTGGCCGTCGTAACCTCGAAGAAACCATTTTTAATACCAATGTTGAAGCGACCCAAGCGATTGCCCGTCAGTTACGTTTGCGCAACTTAGGGGGCATCATCATTATTGATTTTATCGATATGATGTCTGAAGAGCACCGTAAGCGAGTGCTCAACTCCTTAGATGCTGCACTGGTTAAAGATCGCGTCAAAACGAATATTAATGGTTTTACGCAGTTAGGCTTGGTGGAGATGACGCGTAAGCGCACCCGTGAAAGTATTGAACACGTGTTATGTTCAAGTTGTCCAACCTGTGAAGGCCGCGGCAGTGTGAAAACCGTTGAAACCGTCTGTTTCGAAATCTTACGTGAAATCACGCGTGTCAACCGCGCTTACGATGCGGATAAATTTGTGGTTTACGCATCCCCTGCGGTGGCAGAAACCTTGCAAGGTGATGAGTCTCATGCTCTTGCTGAGTTGGAAGTGTTTATTGGAAAAGAAGTGCGCATCCAAGCGGAGCCACTTTATATTCAAGAACAATTTGACGTTGTGATGATGTAGTAGGGCTTTTGTGATCTCAACTTTTACGCGCCTTTGGCGAATAGTATTGTGGTTTATCGTTTGCGTGCTAGTGGTGCTGGCTGTTGCTGTCACCACCTTGCGTGTGTTTTTGCCACAAATGAATCGTTTCCAAGGCGAAATACAAACGTTGATCAACCAAAATTCAGGTTTTGAATTTGAATTAAGTGAGGTCACTGGTTTTTGGCGTAATACTCACCCGTCAATTGCACTTAAGGGGCTAAAAGCAAAGCTACCTGATGGATCGCAAATTCACTTTTCTGCGCAGCAAATCGATGTTGAATTTGACCTCATTCAGTCAATACTGCAAATGCAACCTGTGGTCGCGGATCTCAGTATTCATCAACTCAAATTGGATATTCGCTCGGTAAACTGGCTTGATCTACAGGCTGAAGATAACCAACAGAGCCGCACACAAGGCAATGTCATTCAACGTTTAGACAACCTACTGTTGCGGCAATTGGATGATTTTGCGCTACTCGACTCGACGGTTTTCTATCAATCTGTCGCGGGGGAGATTCGCCAGTTAGATATTGAACGTCTTCGGTGGAAAAATAACGCTCAGCAACATAAAGCTGAAGGCGTGGTGAGCATCGCTGATACCAGTATTAACTCTCTGTTAGTGAGTGCTAACTTTGAAGATCATGGTTCACTACGCGATATTTCAGGTCGCTTCTATGTTAGCGCTGACAATATCAAAATAAACCCGTGGTTGACTCGTTATCTCAAAGACGAAACCGGCATTAAGAAAGGACAGGTGAGTTTTAATGCCTGGCTGACCTTAGAACATAACCAACCCAAAGATGGCTATGTCGAACTTAAGCCCTCTGAACTGGTTTGGGGTGAAGAGCGTCAGCATGAATTGCTGTTAGAGTCGGGAATCATCAAACTGTTACCTATTGAACAAGGATGGCAAGTTAACGCTTACTCACTTCAGTTGCGCACGGATGACGAAGTGTGGCCTAAACTTGATGTCGCGTTTGAATGGCAACCGACGCAATGGCGTTTGAACTTATCTCAGTTGGACATAAAAACTTTGCTTCCCTTTGTGAAAATGATGCCCGATTCCAGCAAAACGAACGAGCTTTTGCAGCTATTGGATTTGGGGGGCACCTTAGAAGATATTCGGCTCAGCAAAGGAGATAGCCTGCAATCGCTTCGTTATTCGGCTGAACTCAGTGATGGCGCCATGGCGCAATGGCAGTTATTACCACAAGTACACCATCTCAAAGCCTCCATTGCAGGTAGCATGGAGAGTGCCCGCGCCAAAGTGACGCTGATTGATGACGTGTTACCTTATGGTGATGTTTTCCAAGCACCATTGAATATTCGTCAAGGTGAAGCCGATGTTGTGTGGCAAAAGCAAGACGATGGCTGGTCATTGTGGGCCAGTAAAGTGACTGCGGCGACGCCTGACTTGCAAGTGCTTGGATCATTTCGTCTCGATTTTCCTGAAAAACGCAGCCCTTTACTTTCATTTTATGCGGAAGCGGACTTATACAATGCAGGTGAAACTTGGCGTTATTTGCCCACCTTAGCATTGGGGCGCAAGTTAACAGACTATCTCTCTACTGCGATTCAAGGCGGTAAAGCCAACACTGCTAAACTGCTTTGGTATGGTGAACTTGGCGATTTTCCCTACCAACAAAACAATGGCGTATTCCAAGCTTGGGTTGGTTTAAAAGAGGCGAAATTTAGTTTTGATACGGCGTGGCCGCCGATCACCAATTTGCAACTCGATCTGCTGTTTGAAAACGATGCGATGTACCTTGATTCACACTCTGCGACCTTAATGGATGTCACTGCCCAGCGGATCACAGGGCGAATACCTGAGCTAGCCGAAGGTGGACACATCGAAATCGAAGCCAGTGCAACAGCCCAAGGCAATGCCGTACGCGACTATATGACCTCAACGCCTTTAGTGGATTCGGTGGGAGCGGCGTTAACGGCGATCCAAGTCAGTGGCGAAGTGCAATCTGAATTTCAGCTTCGTATTCCTTTTGATAGTGAGCAGGAACCCCGAGCGTGGGGTTGGGCGAATTTAAATAATAACCACGTGGAAATTGATGCACCACCAATGGTGCTTGAGGGTGTCTCTGGCAAAATTGAATTTGATAATGACGTTGTGACGGCAGCTGGTTTGTCGGCGGATCTGCTGACTCAACCGATCGCGATTGATTTTAAAGGTGAAAATGCCAGCCAAGGTTACGCAGTCAATATTGATGTGCTAGGAGACTGGGATATTAAACCCCTGACGCCTTTTGTCGGTGAGCGCTGGCTAAACCGTTTAAAAGGGCATGCCCCTTGGCAAATGGGCGTTGATATTCAGCTCAATGATGTCGGTTTCACTTATCAAATCGACACCTTAGCCGATTTAAAAATGGTAGAAAGTGATTACCCTTACCCGCTAAAAAAAGCCTTCAACGTGGTAGGCAAAGCTCACTTGCAAGCATCGGGTAACCAAGAGTCGATCACCGCTCGCCTACAATTACCACAAGCGAAATACCAAGCTGAAATCGATATCACATCGAAAAAACCACGCCTGACAGCCACCAATCTCATAGTAGGGAGCGGCAATTTCAAAATCAGCCCAGTGGTTGGCCACCATGCGCAGATCCGCAGCGATACCTTTAATTTGGATGAATGGTTGAGTTTGGCCAATGAGCCTCAACCGAAGAAAAAATCAGCTCTAGCGGAGATGAATACTCCCGAGATCCCACCACCAGAGAGAGTGGACATCAACGTCAAAGCACTTCTACTAGCGGGCATTGAGTGGCACGATGTTGATTTTAATGCCAGACGTAAAAATCTCGGTTGGTACGCACAGCTCGAGAGCCAAGAAGCAAAAGGCCAAGCGAGTTATATTGAACCTTATGATTTGTCCGTCTCGCTTGAACGTTTGCACGTTTACATTCCTGAGCTGGAGGACAGCTCCAAAAAATCACTGTTGGTTGATCAAGATCGCCAGTCTGAGCCGCTTATTACTGATTTTGACCGACAGTTTCATCGATTGGTGCCAAACTTAACTTTGGCCATTGATGATTTTTGGTTGCAGGGTTACAAGGTGGGCAAGATGAATATGGACTTCCAACGGCAAGGTGATACTTTGCAATGGAAGAAGATTGATATTAGTAGTGGTTCAAACCAAGTCAATATCAGTGGTGCTTGGACGTTGAATAAAGACGCGCAAGGTGATGAGCGTAGCCATACCCAACTGAATCTCACCATGAAAGGTGATAATAATAGCGATTTGATGGAGCGCTTTGGCATCAGCTCCGGTATCCAAAGAGCGCCATTTGAAATGTCGAGTCAAACCGAATGGGATGGCGCGCCTTGGTCAATGAAGATCGACAGCTTAGAAGGCAAGATAGAGACTACTATGGGTAAAGGGGTCGTTTCTGATGTCAGTGGCGCCGCTCGTTTACTCGGATTATTCAGTTTAGATTCCATTATCCGTAAAATGCAGCTCGATTTTAGTGACGTGTTTGATAAAGGAATGGCCTTTAACTCAATTACGGGCAGTGGTGAAATTTCGCAAGGGATTTTTGTTACCAACAACATCAAAATGGATGCCGTAGCTGGTGAAATGACCATTAAAGGCTTAGCAGATCTCAATAGCCGTACTGTTGATGCTGAGGTGAATTTTGTACCAGACATCACATCAGGAATTCCCGTCTTGACGGCTTTTGCGGTGACGCCGCAAACTGCGCTGTATGTCCTAGCCATTACGACCGTGATTGCACCTGTGGTTGAGGTCTTTACCCAAGTCAATTATGAGGTCAAAGGGCCAATTAATTCACCGGTGGTTAAAGAGCTTTCACGTAGTAGGGGCGAGTTTAAATTGCCAGAAAAGTTGAGAAAATTGACTGAAAAATAGGGAAGTAGGCATGGATCGCGTTGGACTTATTCAAATGACGTCAAGCTCTGAACCTGCGCAGAATTTGACCTATATCGAACAGCAAGTGTCACTACTTGTGGCGCAAGGTGCGAAGTGGATTGTCACGCCGGAAAATGCACTGGTGTTTGGTACGCGGCAACAGTACCACCAACATGCCGAGCCATTGGGACAAGGTCCTTTTCAGAGCCAATTGGCTGCTATGGCTCGCTTTCATCGGGTGTGGCTGTTGGTGGGCAGCATGCCTATCCGTCGTGAGGTCGGGGTAACGACCACCTCCTTGCTGTTTGACGCCAGTGGCGATCTTGTCGCGCACTATGACAAATTACACATGTTTGATGTCGATGTCGCTGACGGCCACCAGCGCTATCGAGAATCGGAAACTTTTACCTGCGGCACAAAGCTGAGTGTTGCGTCGACGCCATTTGGTCAAATTGGCCTTTCCATCTGCTATGATGTGCGCTTTCCGCACCTCTATTCCCAATTAAGAGTGCAGGGTGCTCAGATATTAGTGGTTCCTGCGGCCTTTACGGCGGTGACCGGAAAGGCACATTGGGAAGTCTTGTTAAGAGCCCGAGCGATAGAGAATCAGTGTTGGATTGTTGCGGTTGGGCAAACTGGGCTTCATCCATGTGGGCGCGAGACATGGGGTCATTCGATGGTCATCAGCCCGTGGGGTGAGGTTATTGCAAGCTTAAACCAGCAAGTGGGGAATTTAGTCGCCGATATTGACTTGGCTTACGTTGAGCAAGTTCGACAAAAAATGCCCATTGCTGCACACACCCGATTCACCAATCAGTTTATAGATAATAAGAGCAAACTATGAGTATTAACCGCATTGAAGATGCACTATTAAAACCTGCAGGATTAACCGAGCAAGATATTGCGGATACACTAGCGACAATTGCCACTCGTCAAATTGATTATGCCGATATCTATTTTCAGTCGAGCTGGCATGAATCTTTAGTGCTCGAAGACAGCATTATTAAAGACGGCTCATTTAATATCGATTGCGGTGTTGGTGTGCGCGCCATCACAGGTGAAAAAACGGGTTTTGCTTATTCAGATCAAATCCAATTAGAAGGTTTGAAACAGAGTGCAATAGCCGCACGAGGCATTGCGCAGCAAGGTAAAAGTGGTTGTGTTCAAGCCTTTAAACGTAGCGATAATCAAGCCTATTATGCGGCGGATAACCCACTAGCCAGTTGGGAAAAAAAGCAAAAAACAGAATTACTGCAAGAGCTGGATGCTTACATTCGTACCAAAGAGCCGTTGATCCAAGAAGTCTCGGTGAGCTTAAGTGGTGTGCATGAGCAGATGTTAGTTGCTGCAACCGATGGGACTTACGCAGGCGATATCCGCCCGTTGGTCCGTTTGTCGATCAGCGTGTTAGCACAAAAAGGTGATCGCCGCGAGCGAGGCAGCTCTGGTGGTGGTGGTCGTTTTGGTTATGACTTTTTCCTCACCGAACAAGATGGCCGTAAAGTTGCGTTTCAGTTTGCCGATGAAGCTATCCGACAAGCCTTAGTCAACCTTGAAGCTGTCGCAGCTCCCGCTGGCGCGATGCCTGTTGTGCTCGGTTCTGGTTGGCCGGGCGTCTTGCTTCACGAAGCGGTAGGGCATGGCTTAGAAGGTGATTTTAACCGCAAAGGATCTTCTGTTTTCTCCGGTAAAATTGGCCAGAAAGTAACCTCAACGCTTTGTACGATTGTTGACGATGGCACACTGAAAGATCTGCGTGGCTCGCTCAATGTCGACGATGAAGGTGTCAATGGTCAATACAACACCTTAATTGAAAATGGCGTGTTGAAAGGCTACATACAAGACAAACTCAACGCACGTTTGATGGGGGTGAACCCTACGGGTAATGGGCGTCGTGAATCGTACGCACATTTACCGATGCCGCGCATGACCAACACTTACATGTTGCCGGGTGAACATACGCCAGAAGAGATCATTTCAACAGTGAAGAAAGGCGTTTATGCGCCCAACTTTGGCGGTGGCCAAGTGGATATCACCTCGGGTAAATTTGTGTTCTCTGCCTCTGAAGCCTATATGATTGAAAACGGCAAAATTACTTATCCAATCAAAGGTGCAACCTTGATCGGTTCTGGCATTGAGGCAATGCAACAAGTCTCGATGGTGGGTAACGATTTGAGCCTTGATCGCGGCGTTGGAGTGTGCGGTAAAGCAGGACAAAGTGTGCCTGTTGGAGTAGGGCAACCTACGCTTAAGCTAGATTCGCTCACTGTTGGTGGCACCGAATAACGTTGTTACTCGCTCAGAGCTGACGTGGTTTGTATCGCGCAGCGTAAGCAAATAAAAAGCGGCGTTTTGATGCGCCGCTTTTTTATCTCTTTTATTCACTGCGTTGAATGGAGAAGGTTAAATATCATCTCGCTCGATCGGGCAACTCATGCAGCGCGCGCCGCCTCGGCCTCGGCCGAGTTCATTGCCGGGGATGGTTAATACTTTGATGCCTGCCTTATCGTATTTCTCGTTAGTGTAGACATTGCGCTCGTAGCCAATCACAACTCCGGGTTTAACCGTTAACACGTTGTTGGCGTCATTCCATTGCTCACGTTCAGCCTCATAGCTATCACCACCAGTGGTGATGATTTTGAGTTTGTCCAAACCTAACGCGCGTTCAATCGCATTAACATAACTTGGCATTGAATCGACGTTCATCCCGCCATTGCCTTTTGGCGTTAAACGCCATGTTTCTAAATCATGACGCATAATTTCGGGGTAAACAGAAAAGGTGTCGACATCAATATGTGTCATCACCGTATCTAAATGCATACAAGAGCGGTGTTTAGGCAGGTTAACGGCAATCACCTCTTTGGCCTGCCCATGTTTAAATAAACTCGCAGCAAAATTTTCTACCCCTTGCACAGTTGTGCGTTCGGAAATACCAATCAACACCGCACCTTTACCGATCACCAGTACGTCGCCCCCTTCAATATTGGCATTATCGTAGTGCAGATCTTCATCACCGAAATACTTGATAAAATTCTCTCCTGCAAATACAGGATGCCAACGATAAATGGCACGTAAATGGTTGGTTTCACGTTGGCGTGCTGGTTTCATCATCGGATTAAGCGATACGCCGCCATACACCCAGCAAGAGGTATCGCGGGTAAAGAGATGATTAGGCAACGGTTCAATCACAAAATCTAACGGACGATGCATTTTAGGTAGCATCGAAGAGGAGTGGATGGGCAGTTCGGAATAAGCAAGACCACCGAGTAGCAGAGTGGCGAGGTGTTCATTATCCATGTCAGCTAAATAGCAGCGCAGATCGCGCGCCAAAGTGGGACCATAGCGAAAATCAGAAATTTGCGTATCGAGCAACCACGCTTTGGCATCGGCAACGGCTAAGGTTTCGACTAAGAGATCATGCAGCAACAGCACTTCAACATCTTGGTCCTTCAATGTGTTGGCAAAGGCATCATGCTCTTTTCCTGCATCTTCTACGGCAAGTACATCATCAAATAGCAGTTCATGACAGTTCGACGGTGTGAGATGAGTTAAGGCACGCTCTGGCCGATTGAGTAATACTCGGCGCAGTTGCCCAACTTCAGATCCAACGTACAGCTTATTCATTTTGTATCCCTACTCTTATTTCTCATGTTCTTTATGACAAGCTTAAGCGATCGATGCAAGTCTACTTAGTGGTGATATTAGCTGTTATTTTGTGAACTTATAGTTGTGTATGCTTCAAAGTGTGTGCTTATTAGAAAATAACTCCAAAATCAGCCAAATAAGCCTAATAACGACAAAGTGCTTTGTTATGCGTTTTGGGCTCAGAGGAGGGCGAATTAAGCATGAAGAATAAGTGATTTTCTATGCGGTTATTTACATAAAAAGTGCATAATGCGGGCATGTTTAGCCAAAGCGACCTTTTTCGCTATGCATGAATGTTTGATAAACAGGCAGTTTAATGCGGTGAAAGAGCAAATCATCAGGCAGATAATCTACTGAATTAGCAAAATGAAAATAAATTGTTAAATCAAAGTGTTTTTTATTTGATCTGTACTTGATTGAGCAGTGATCCTTTAGAAAGATAAAGATCGCGGTACGTTGTTGGTGGCAATTTTAGGCGAACCATGCCATATTTCGTCGAAATTCATTTATACCCTTCCGACGTGAAGTTGCAGCGGTGCTGGCTACGTTTGCTCACCCCAGTCACATAGTTTATCTATGTTCATGGGAATGAACTCACTTGCCGCCTATCTGCAACGCCAAGTTGATGGAGTATAGTCTACATTTAGCCAAATCTGGAGCACCTTATGTCTCAACCTCAGCAAGATGACTACGTATCCGTTGAAGAGTTAATCGAAATTCAAAAAGAAGATACTCGCGACATCATTCAAGCCCTGCTCGAAGATGGCAGTGATCCAGATGCGTTATATGAGATAGAGCACCACCTATTTGCTGAAGATTTTGACACGCTAGAAAAAGCGGTTGTTGAAGCCTTTAAAATGGGCTTTGAAGTGCTTGAAGCAGAAGAAACAGAAGATGAAGACGGCAATAAACTATTGTGCTGTGACGCGACTATGCAATCGGTACTGAAGGCCGAAGCGATCGATGAACAGGCAGAGAAGCTTATTCAACTTGCTGAAAAATATGATATTATTTACGACGGCTGGGGCACTTACTACGAAGGCGAAGATGCTCTATACGACGATGAAGAAGATGAAGACGACCAAGAGTGATTAGGCGTTATTTACCTTAATGTGAGATACCAGCCCTTTGGCTGGTATTTTTTTAGCTATGCAAAGCTAACGGGGGGCACTTTAATGACGAATCATTATTTTTGTCAGCACATCTTTATTTATTTTGTATATAATCGTTCAACATTGATCTAGCTCAAGTTTATTATGCGAATTTCTCTTGCTGGCTTTTGGCAGCTTTCACCGTTGACTGATTTATCGATCCCGCAAGAGGATCTTTGTTTTCCTGCGCCTCTCAGCCAAGCATTACCTCACGACATAACAGAAGTACAAATTGCCGAGCAAGAGTGGCATTTGATGCATGATGTTGAGGTAGATGAAGCGATGCTTAGCTTCGCTGCAATTGATCTTGTGCTTGAGGGCATCGATTTTTATGCGGAAATACGTTTAAACGGTGTGGCACTATTCGATTGTGATGGCAGCCAAGCGGTGTATAAAAAAGACATTCGGCCTTTGCTACAACTCGGTCGCAACCGGTTCGAAATTTTGTTTGTTGAGCAAGAAGAAGAGTGGTTGCTTGATGAGCCAGATTTGCCGCAATTATGCCCGCTAGGGCACCACGCGGTGAAGAAATACGATGAGCGAATGGGGATTTGGCAAGAGCCTTATCTGCAATGCATTCGTCATGTTCGTTTAGAGCATGTTACCACTGAACAAATCTGGCACTATGGTGGTGGCTGTGAGTTTTTGGTTCACTTACATTATCAAACCTACGCACCAGGATTAGTTTCCGCGGTGGTGAAATTTAATGGTATGAGCTATCAGTTACCTATTGATGTGCGCCATCAGCACGCCAGTGCTTTATTTCAAGTGGAAGCGCCGAAGTACGCAGATCTTACACAGCTTAACTCGAATGATTTGTATACCTTATCGGTGCAACTTGATGGTCAGCAGCAATCCTTCCATATCGCGTTAAGCGAAGACCTCTGTGTTACTCATTTCCCTATTTGATTGAGCTGATGTTAATGAGAGCACTTCATTGCTGACCAATCTTGTGGATGCCTCTTTTGCCAGAATTTCTCGTAGAAGTAGTAAGCACACGTATTAATGCTCGGTTCGATCATAGCTAACACACCACCAATGATAAAACTTCCGGTCATGATATATGCCACGCTAAATGCAACACTGAAGTGCACTACAGCGAAGCTACCTGTTTTAATTTTGGCCGATTGTGAGTAGCGGCGCAGCGGGGCGTAGTGCGCCCATACTTTTTCATGAAAGTAAAAAGCAACGGTATTGACCATCGGCTCAAGCATGGCAATCAGACTACCAAGAATAATGTCGCCCGTAAGTAGGTAAACGACAGTAAACGCGATACTGAAGTGGATGGCGGCAAAGCTGAGCGTTTTTTTCATAATGTTCACCTAAACGGTTATCGGGTTGATGTAAACATTATTGATAATTATTCTCAACAAGTAAAGATGATTGAACCTATTAGTTTGATAGCCAATTCCTAACTGAGGCGCTTATCGTTGGCATAAAAAAAAGCGCCTCATGCGCTTTTTATGACGATGCAGGGTTTCTATCCTTGCGGCTTGACTACCAGTACATTGATTGGCGAATTTTGCACTACTTTACTGGCCACCGATCCCAGCATCACTTTATCGATCTTCGAGCGTTTATGGCTTGGCATGATAATCAAATCAGCTCCGAGCTTCTCTGCGTAATCTAAAATGGTGGTGTAGGCTTTACCTTCCGCTACATGCAGTTTGTAGATTACTTCGTCAGCGATATGTTGATCAGCAAACTGTTTTAGCTGTTGCTTAACGTCTTCTTTCATTTTCGCCGCGGCATCTTTCGGGAAGTATGTGGCGACCATCGACATGTGGATACCAGGTAATACATTTAAAAGATGAATTTCAGCATTGGAATGTGTCGCGTGCCAAACAGCAAGTTCAACGGCTTTGTCAGAAAAGCCTTTTTCATTAAGGTCTACTGGAACAAGAATGTGTTTATACATTATGGATTATCTCATCTACGATAGGGTGCTTTAGAGCACCTTGTTTCCGTAAAGTATATGCCTAGCTCGTGCTAGGCATATTGATTAAGCGCGTATTTCTTGTGTTCTCATACGGCGTTTCTGATTCCAAGCTAAGGTCAATACTAGTAATAATGCAGGTAAGAAGACCCACTCTTTCATCGGACGTTGGCTTTCCACTACAATTGAGCGGATTTCCCAATCAAAATCTATACCTGCTGCCTCTGCTGGACTGCCAAACTCAATCATATCCACCAGCATACGATTGCTGGTTTCTTTCAAGGTTAGTCCCATTGATTGAATACGCTGCTCTGCCGTTGCGGCTTGATCCTCAAAAGGCAGTTGTACGGTTTTTGATGTGAAATTCCCATCGATTTTCTCACCTGCAACAATCAGTTTGATAGGTTGACCTACGGGGAGTTTTTCAACCACTTGATTAATAGAAGTACCAGGATGCAGCTCTGTTGCAGGATAAATCATATCCCACCAAAAACCGGGCCTGAAGAATGAGAACGTTAACACCAACAGCAAGACGGTTTCCCACCACTTATTGCGAGTTAGCCACCAACCTTGAGTCGCAGCAGAAAACAGCAGCATTGCGGTAATGGCCGAGAAAATGGTTAACGCTAAGTGCCACCATGTATCAATTCCCATTAGCAGTAGTTGAGTGTTGAATACGAACATAAAGGGCAAAATGGCGGTACGAATATCGTAAGCAAACCCTTGAATACCTGTACGAATAGGGTCTGATTTAGCGATAGCCGCTGCGGCAAATGCCGCCAAGCCAACGGGGGGGGTATCATCGGCCAGAATGCCGAAATAGAACACAAATAAGTGTACGGCAATCAGCGGAATGATAAGTCCATGAGCGGCTCCCAGTGTCACAATGACGGGAGCCATTAAGGTTGATACGACGATGTAGTTGGCGGTAGTCGGTAAGCCCATGCCAAGAATAAGGCTGATCACGGCGGTAAAAATCAGCATCAGTATGACACTGCCACCGGAGATAAACTCAACAAAATCTGTCATCACTAAGCCAATACCAGTCAAGGTGACGACACCGACAACAGTGCCAGCGGCTGCGGTTGCTACACCAATGCCAATCATATTCCGTGCGCCTGAAACCAAGCTTTCGGCAAGATCAACAAACCCAGCCTTAACTTGTGTATTCAAATCGTGACTTTTGTTGAGTAACGACATGAGTGGCCGCTGAGTGATCAAAATGAAAACCATAAATATTGTGGCCCAAAAGGCCGATAATCCGGGCGAGAAGCGCTCAACCGTCAAACACCATACTAGCACCACAATAGGTAGTAGGTAATGAAGTCCTGATTTTACCGTCGGCCCAGGGTCGGGTACTTCTTGGATATCCATATCCATTGCACTTTCTGAGGCGTAGCGAGACGAAATTTTAATCAGAGCGACATAAGTCAGTAAAAGCGCAACCGTAACAATTGGAGTAGCGGCGTCACCAAACACCTCTTTGGTCCAACCAATGCCGTAGTAAACAACAGCGCTGAGAACGCAAAGCCCTAAAATAGTACCCGTAAATGAAAGTAAGCTTTGCACCCATGTCGGTGTATGACGGCGAGGTAGGCCTTTCATTCCTGCTTTGCAGGCTTCCAAATGGACAATATAAATTAAGGCAATATAAGAGATAAGCGCTGGCAGTAGCGCCGCACGGATCACTTCAACATAGGAAATACCGACATATTCCACCATTAAAAATGCGGCAGCCCCCATGATAGGCGGTGTTAATTGGCCATTGGTGGAAGCGGCTACTTCAACAGCGCCCGCCTTTGTTCCTGGAAAGCCGACACGTTTCATCAAGGGAATGGTAAAAGTACCGGTGGTAACTACGTTTGCAATCGATGAGCCAGACACTAGCCCCGATAAGCCTGAGGCTACAACCGCTGCTTTCGCGGGACCGCCTCGCATGTGGCCCAGCAGTGAAAAGGCTACTTTGATAAAATAGGAACCTGCGCCAGCTCGTTCAAGCATTGCGCCAAATAGAACAAACAAGAACACAAAAGAGGTGGAAACCCCAAGAGCCACCCCAAAAACCCCTTCAGTGGTCAGCCATAAATGAGACATCGCTTTGTTTAGGCTCGCTCCTTTATGAGCGATCACATCCGGCATGTAGGGGCCACCAAAGGTGTAGAGCAAAAAGAGTGCTGCGACCAACATCAGTGGTGGTCCTAACGCTCGGCGGGTAGCTTCAAGTAATAGCACCATTCCTGTTACAGATACTGCAATGTCAACAAAGGTTGGTGCGCCAGATCGACCTGCTAGTTCATTGTAAAATAAATAGATGTAAGCTGCAGAGAAACTGCCTGCCAATGCCAAAGCCCAATCAATCAATGGAATGCGATCGCGTGGTGAGTTCTTTAACGCAGGGTAGGCAGTAAAGGCGAGAAAGACAGCGAATGTGAGATGAATAGCTCGTGCTTGCGTATCATTTAATATGGCAAAGTTAAAAATAAAGGGCAGCGGTGAAGCATACCAAAGTTGGAATAGCGACCAACATAGTGGGACAAACCACAAAATGCGCCCCGGCAAGCCGTGAGGGTTTCTTGCGCCGGTATCAGATTGCGCTACCATTTCCTGCACATCGGTTGACGGAGTAAGTGTCTTCGTCATGTACGTTATCCTTATTATTGGCTGCCTACGTCTCGGTTGGTTACAGGGTCAATTCACTGCTAATGAGAAGTGGGCTATTGCGGAACAGAACAAAAGGTGGGTTGTTAAATCATTTAAAACCCAAATGTGCCCAAAGAGTCGTTGTGAACGTAAGAGGACAGACTATCATCGCTGACCATAACGCCAAGGGATAATGACTGAAAGGGCAATCAAAGGAGACGTTTAGCCTCCTTTGATTCGGTATCGCTATTGTTGGTTTTCGCGATGCGAAATTATTTTAGCAGACCGATTTCTTTGTAGTATTTTTCTGCGCCAGGATGAAGAGGAATGGAGATCCCCGCTTTCACCATGTCTTCTTTTTTCAAGTTAGCAAAGGCAGGGTGAAGACGTTTAAAGGTATCAAAATCTTCAAATACCGCTTTGACCAAATTGTATGCGACTTCATCAGACACATCAGTGCTTGATACCAAGGTCGCAGCCACACCAAAACTGGTTACATCTTTATCTGTTCCACGGTACATGCCAGCAGGAATCGTGCTGTAAGCGTAGTAAGGGTTATTGGCAACAATTTTTTCAATTTCAGGGCCAGTAGCAGAGACGAGTTTTGCATCGCATGAGGTCGTTGCTTCTTTGATTGAACCATTTGGATGGCCAACCATATAAATGAAGGCGTCTATTTTATTGTCGCACAATGCTTGAGAGCGCTCAGAGCCTTTGAGCTCAGAAGCCAATTTGAAGCTGTCATTAGTCCAACCAAATGCATCCATCACCACAGCCATGGTAGCCCTGTCACCAGAACCTGGGTTACCAATGTTGACACGTTTACCTTTCAAGTCAGCCACATTTTCAATGCCAGAATCGGCGCGGGCAATGATATTAAAAGGTTCGGTATGAAGGGAAAATACTGCGCGCAGTTTTTTATTCGGGCCTTGCTCGGCAAATTCACTGGTACCGTTATAACCATGGTATTGCCAGTCAGATTGAACAATACCGAAATCGAGTTCACCTGCACGAATCGTGTTCACGTTATAGATCGATCCGCCCGTTGATTCTACTGAGCAGCGAATGTTGTGATCTTTACGCCCTTTATTAACCAGCTTACAAATAGCACCACCTGTCGGGTAGTAAACACCAGTGACGGATCCTGTACCAATCGTAATGAACTCTTGTGCGCTTAACGTACCTGTACCCATGACCGCTGCTGCAATAATTCCAACTTTAATCAATTTATTCAATGCCATGAATTTTCCTTCCTTATTCATTATTAACCCCATAGATAATTGTTGTTACACCCTTTCCACTTGAAGTTGCTGTGGTGTTAGCTACGTTCGTTCACCCCAATCACAGAATTATCCATGCTTATGACGACTGACTCACTTGCCGCCTACCCGCAACTTCAAGTTGTTTGGGTATCGGGGGAGTTTCCTCATCTAGAAACGGCATCTTTTTCAATCCGTATGTTGAAAAAGTGGCTAAATAATACCAAAAAATCGACACATAATTACAGGAATGTTAAAAAATGTAGCGAAATTGGCTATCAATAAGCGTCATTGTCAGAGCCAAAATATGGCAATAGCTTGCCTATCAAGGAGTTATTCCTCTTTCTGCTGTGACAACTTATTGCTGAAGATGTGAAGAGAATCACGCCGACTTGACTCAGTGTGATTCTACTAGAGAGTGAGATGAAATGCGTTTAGTGACAAATTACCCTGCGTAATCAAACAGATCACAGACTGAATCAAACAGCTGCTTTGTCGTTACGTTCAGTGTCGGTGTGATAAAAATGGTATCGTCACCGGCCACCACACCCAAGATGCCTTCTGATTTACCCAGTGAATCAAGTAACCGAGCAATAAGCTGCGCTGCCCCTGGCCCGGTATGAATCACTACCAGCGCGGCATTGTGATCTATATCTAGCACTAATTCACGCAGTGAACTTGATACGGTTGGTACACCGAGTTCAGCAGGAAGGCAGTAGACCATCTCCATTTTTGCGTTGCGAGTGCGTACCGCGCCAAATTTAGTCAGCATGCGAGATACTTTGGATTGGTTGATATTATCAAACCCTTCATTACGCAGGGCATCGACAATGTCACCTTGAGATCCAAAACGTTCTTCTTTTAATAGATTTTTAAAAGCACGAACCAGATTATCTTGCTTATCATTATTGTTGCGCATAGTTATCGTCTTCGATTAGCCATTTATTGCTGCATATTCTCGCATAGCTATGCAGTTATCGCCAAATTATCGTCCAAAAGTGTCTAAAAGGTCACTGTAAACTTTTATGTAAAACTTTGGTCGAATGGCAACTTAACTCTTTGTCGGTAAAGATAAACAAGGTCATAATTGCCATCGGTGCTGTAGCACGATTTTAGCGAATTGCGCGAGGTCGCAAAGCTAGCGTTAATTGATTGTAATCATATTGTGATTGCTATAGTTTTCTAGCTTAAAAATACCCTACACAAAAACATTTATAAGAGATTTATTCTCAAGGAGAACTACGATGAAAGTAGCTGTTATTGGTGCCGCTGGTGGCATCGGTCAAGCCCTAGCACTTCTACTTAAAAACCATCTTCCTGCTGGTTCCGATCTGGCGCTGTATGACATCGCACCGGTGACTCCGGGCGTTGCTGCCGATCTAAGCCACATTCCTACTCCCGTATCGATCAAAGGCTATGCTGGCGAAGATCCAACACCTGCGCTTGAAGGTGCGGATGTAGTCCTTGTTTCTGCTGGTGTCGCTCGCAAGCCGGGTATGGATCGTGCGGATCTGTTTAATGTTAACGCTGGCATTGTGAAAGCGTTGGCTGAAAAGATTGCGGTTGTCTGTCCAAAAGCCTGTGTGGGCATTATCACCAACCCTGTCAATACAACAGTACCTATTGCAGCGGAAGTCTTGAAAAAAGCAGGCGTTTACGACAAGCGTAAGCTATTTGGTGTGACAACGTTGGATGTGATCCGCTCAGAAACGTTTGTCGCGGTACTAAAAGATAAAAACCCTAGCGAGATTATTGTGCCTGTGATTGGCGGCCACTCAGGCGTCACTATCCTTCCTTTGCTTTCGCAAATTGAAGGGGTTGAGTTCACGGCCGAAGAAGTGGAAGCCCTAACTAAGCGTATTCAAAACGCAGGCACCGAAGTGGTGGAAGCGAAGGCGGGTGGCGGCAGTGCAACACTGTCAATGGGTCAAGCGGCTTGCCGTTTTGGCTTATCATTAGTCAAAGCACTGCAAGGTGAACCAGGTGTTGTGGAATGTGCCTACGTTGAAGGTGGTAGTGAGCATGCTTCATTCTTTGCACAACCGATTAAACTCGGTAAAGAGGGTGTCGAAGAAGTGTTGAGCTATGGTGCATTGAGTGCCTATGAACAAGCCGCGTTAGATGGAATGCTGACAACACTGAAAGGTGATATTCAGCTAGGTGTTGATTTCGCCAAATAAAGAATAACCTTATCTTATACAAAAATGCCGCTTGCTCATCCAAGCGGCATTTTTTATGGTTTTTACCAATATTTTTGTATGATGATGCTTTGAACTGTGTAATATGCGGTTTTTTTTACTGAGTAGTGCATTATTTTCGTCGTGAACTTACAAACTTTTTGATCCCTAGCAATGAATTTGACTATTGACTCACTATCTCAGTGACCGCGATCACATAGGGATTGATGTCTGGTAAATATGTTCTCTAAAATAGCGCCTTCCTCTAATGTGTAAACACTCACTGGATAGTTCCCATGGATAATAAGCTTGGTTTGGGCTCACTGACAGCACTGGTCATTGGTTCAATGATTGGCGCTGGTGTTTTTAGCCTGCCACAAAACATGGCCTCAGTCGCCAGCCCTTTGGCGGTAATGATCGGTTGGGGGATCACTGGCGTTGGTATGATCTTTCTCGCGCTCTCTTTTCAACAACTTGCCATCCATAAACCTCATATTAATAGTGGCGTATTTGGTTTTGCTCGAGAAGGATTTGGTGACTTTGCGGGTTTTTGTTCCGCATGGGGTTACTGGTTTAGCGCCATGGTGGCTAATGTCTCTTATCTGGTAATTGTTTTTAGTACCTTAGGCATGCTGTTTGATACACCAGATAACGTGATGTTTGGGGCGGGCAATACGTGGCTTTCCATTGGGAGTGCATCGGTATTACTTTGGTTGGTGCATGCGTTGGTCAAAAAAGGAGTACAAACGGCCGCATTCATTAATCTGATTACCACCTTTGCTAAAATGATCCCTCTAGTGTTGTTCATCATTTGTGCCGCTTTTGCTTTTTCTTGGGAAAAATTCACATTGGATTTTACAGGCTTACATTTCGGTGTTGGCCATGATCTGCTGGATCAAATAAAAAGCACCATGTTGATCACGGTATGGGTGTTCATCGGAATAGAGGGAGCGGTTGTTGTGTCAAGCCGCGCTCGCCACCGTGCTGATATCGGTAAAGCGACTATTCTCGGTTTGCTTACGGCGTTGACCATTTATGTATTGGTCACCTTATTGTCGATGGGCGTGATTAAACCGGTTGAATTGGCGCAATATCAGAACCCTTCAATGGCCAAAGTGCTGACGACTATTCTTGGTCCTTGGGGCGAGTACATTATCGGTGTTGGATTAATTATTTCGGTGTGCGGTGCTTTTCTTAGCTGGACGGTCCTGGCCTCCGAAGCGCCATTTTTATGTGCTAGAGATAAGATGTTTCCTGCCATCTATGCCCAGCAAAACGAAGCGGGGAGCCCAGTAAAAGCGTTAACTCTAACCAATATTTGCATTCAGGTCTCACTGATTCTGGTGATGTACGCAGGCAGTACCTACGATACGCTGCTGATCTTCGCTTCAGAAATGATCCTTGTTCCCTATTTTTTGATCGGCGCCTTTACGTTAAAGATCGCGATTGAACAGAAGAATAAAGGCAAACTTCTGGTAATAGGTTCTTGTGCCACCATTTATGGAATTTGGCTTTTGTATGCCTCTGGTTTGCACTATTTGATGCTCTCCGCGCTACTCTACTTACCTGGGCTCTATTTCTACATGAAAGCCAAACGAGAGCAGGGCATTCATCCTTTTCAAGGCAAAGAAAAGTTAGGAGCTTGTGCTTTAACGATCGTGGCTGTTTTTGCATTTGGCATGATTTGGCAAGGCGGGTTTTAAATAACGCTTAGAATCAAAAAGAGCCTCAATTGAGGCTCTTTTTGTAGCGGTGCATTTCTAGGCAAAGGTCGATTCTTCGTCCAAGCTAGCTGCTGTTCTACTTTGTCCTATTCACAGCCATATGAGCTAGAGCTATCAGGGCTTGTTTATATTCACTTTCTGGCAGGATAGACAGCTCATTGATCGCTTTATCGGCTTCTTCGAGCGCTTTGTTGGTTGTGTATTCAAGCGAGCCTGTCTGTTTCATTGCCGCTAGAATTGCATCCAGCTGTTCCATGCCATTGGCTTTTTCGATGGCCTCACGGATCATCTCTTTTTGTTCGGGTGTACCATGCTGCATTGCGTACAATAGAGGAAGTGTTGGTTTGCCTTCCGCTAAATCATCGCCCACATTTTTGCCCATTTCACTGCCATCAGAGGTGTAATCCATCACGTCATCAATGAGCTGGAAAGCCGTGCCAAGGTATTTACCATAGTTCTGTAATGCTGTTTCAATTTCAGGAGAAGCGTTACTTAATATCGCGCCAATCTGGGTCGCTGCTTCAAACAAACGCGCCGTTTTCGAGTAGATCACCTGTAGGTAATTTTCCTCGGTAGTGTTTGGATCATTACAGTTCATCAATTGTTGCACTTCGCCTTCAGCGATAACGTTCACCGCATCGCTCATCAGCTCAAGGATCCTTAACGATCCTAGTGTAGTCATCATTTGGAAGGAACGCGTGTAGATGAAATCCCCCACTAACACGCTCGCTGCATTGCCAAATGCCGCGTTCGCTGTTGCCTTGCCACGGCGCATATCTGATTCATCGACAACGTCGTCATGCAGCAAGGTTGCCGTGTGGAGGAATTCAATAAATGCAGCGGCAGTCGTGTGCGCTTCACCTTGATAACCAAGGGCTCGAGCCGACAAAATAGCCAGCAAAGGACGCAGACGTTTCCCACCTCCGCTGACGATGTAGAATCCTAATTGATTGATTAAAGATACATCAGAGTTGAGCTGAGCTTGAATCGTTTCATTCACTTTTGCCATGTCATCGGCAGTAAGCGTTTGGATAGCTTTAAAATCCATGGTTAATCCGGCTGAAGTTAGAACCTATAAGGTGTTGTGTTCTTCTATAATTCTCGAATAATACACTAAAAAACGTTGATTAATACAAGGCTTAAAGGCATGATTGCGCCACTTTTCATTGGCGATTAGCTTTTCGCCAATTTTTTCAAAATAT
Organism: Vibrio sp. V23_P3S9T160; assembly: GCF_963886625.1. NCBI lineage: Bacteria > Pseudomonadati > Pseudomonadota > Gammaproteobacteria > Vibrionales > Vibrionaceae > Vibrio > Vibrio sp. V23_P3S9T160. The sequence goes on along the minus strand of NZ_CAWPDB010000127.1, from coordinate 31,475 downwards.
GGCTTGTCTTGGGGTACTCATTCGCGTAGAATCTGCGCCCTATTGATGATTAGTTTAGCGCACACCCAAATTGCTCAAATAAAAAGCATACGGCTGTGCGGAAAGAGCGGAGTAAAATATGTACGCTGTTTTCCAATCTGGTGGTAAACAACACCGTGTAAGCGAAGGTCAAACTCTTCGTTTAGAGAAATTAGACGTTGAAACTGGTGCAACTGTTGAATTTGATAAAGTTCTACTAGTTGCTAACGGTGAGCAAATCACTGTTGGGGCACCTCTTGTTGAAGGCGGTAAAATTACTGCTGAAGTAGTACAACACGGTCGTGGCGATAAAGTTAAAATCGTTAAGTTCCGTCGTCGTAAACACTCTCGTAAACAACAAGGCCACCGTCAGTGGTTCACTGAAGTGAAAATCACTGGCATCAACGCTTAAGTAATTTAGGAGAGTTTAACAATGGCACACAAAAAAGCTGGCGGTTCTACTCGTAACGGCCGCGATTCAGAAAGCAAACGTCTTGGTGTTAAGCGTTTCGGTGGTGAATCTGTTCTTGCAGGTAACATCATCGTTCGTCAACGTGGTACTAAGTTCCACGCAGGCACTAACGTTGGTATCGGTAAAGACCATACTCTTTTCGCTCTTACTGAAGGTAAAGTGAAATTTGAAGTTAAAGGTCCTAAAAACCGTAAATTTGTTAGCATCGACGCTGAATAAATTTATACCTAACTGAACTCAAAAGCCCTGCCGTTACGGTGGGGTTTTTTATTTATCAGCCGAACAGAAAAGAAGACACTCTAATCACTAGAGTTTCTCCTTATGTGTTCCAATTGTGGATAAAACGAAGGATGATCACGGTCGATCCTGAATGTGTATCTGCTAGAATTTATATCATTGTGTGACAATGATATCGCAACGCAAAGAGCGTGGAGTAACAAATGAAATTCGTTGATGAAGCGATAATTAAAGTCGAAGCGGGTGATGGCGGTAACGGTGTCGTGAGCTTTTGGCGTGAAAAATTCGTGACGAAAGGCGGCCCTGATGGCGGCGATGGCGGCGATGGTGGCGACGTTTATATCCAAGCCGATGAAAACTTAAATACCTTGGTTGATTACCGATTCCAACGCTTTTACGCTGCTGAGCGCGGCCAAAATGGTGGCGGTGCTAACTGTACAGGTAAGCGCGGTAAAGACATTACTTTGAAGGTGCCTGTCGGGACTCGAGCGGTTGACATTCACACCAATGAAGTTGTGGGTGAAGTTGCAGAGCATGGCAAAAAAGTGATGGTCGCTAAAGGTGGCTGGCATGGTTTAGGTAATGCTCGCTTTAAGTCATCCGTTAACCGTGCACCACGCCAAAAAACCATGGGTAAAAAAGGTGAGGTGCGCGAATTACGCCTTGAGCTTTTACTGTTAGCTGACGTGGGTATGCTTGGCTTGCCGAATGCGGGTAAATCAACCTTTATTCGTTCTGTTTCAGCAGCGAAGCCAAAAGTCGCTGATTACCCCTTCACTACGCTGATCCCAAGTTTGGGTGTCGTGAGTGTGGTTCCTGAGAAAAGTTTCGTGATCGCTGATATTCCGGGCTTGATTGAAGGCGCGGCCGATGGTGCTGGTTTAGGTATTCGCTTCTTAAAGCACTTAGAACGTTGCCGAGTGTTGCTGCATATGATCGACATTCTTCCTATTGATCAAAGTGATCCTGCGCAAAATGCGCTGACCATCTTTGATGAGCTAGAGCAATACAGTGAAAAAGTGTCACAAAAACCTTGTTGGTTGGTGTTCAACAAAGTTGATCTGATGCTTGAAGAAGAAGCCGATGAAAAGATCCAAGAGATCTTAGATGCGCTGGCTTGGGAAGGGCGATACTTCAAAATTTCGGCAGTAAACCAACAAGGTACGGCGGATTTGTGCCGTGAGTTGGCTGACTATATGGAAACGTTACCTCGTGAGCAGGAAGAGCTCAGTGAAGCTCAGAAAGTCGATTTCATGTGGGATGATTACCATAAAGATGAGATGAACAGCCAAAATGTGATCACTGAAGATGGTGATGACTGGGATGATTGGGACGACGAAGAAGATGACGGTCACGTTATCTATGTTCGTGATTAATTTTCCTGAATTGATTGAGCCGCAATAATTATTGCGGCTTTTTTATAGCTAAATCATATTTAAAGCACCCAATTTCGGGCACACTATTGGGCTTTTAGGACGTTCGGAAAGGAATCATGACATCCAAACAGAGGCTTGTTTCTCGATTGATCGCCCAAGCTGGGCAAATGTTGTTGGCTCATGGTGCGGAAAGTACACTGGTGGGCGATATTATGCGTCGCATGGGAGCGGCGTGTGGCATGAGTGAAGTGGAAGTATCGCTCTCGGCGAGTTCACTTGTGCTAACCACGGTTTACGATGGCCATTGCATTACGACTGCGCGCCGTTGTCCTGATCGTGGGATCAATATGCGGGTAGTGACGCAAGTCCAGCGCATCTGCATCATGATGGAAAAAGGGATTTTAGATTATTCCCTTGCGCAGAAAAAACTCAATCAGATCAGCCCTGAACGCTACAACCGTTGGTTGGTTGTGGTGATGATTGGTCTTTCTTGTGCTGCATTTGCTCGTTTAGCTGGCGGAGATTGGACTGTGTTTACGATGACGTTCATTGCTTCTGCGGCGGGTATGATTGTGCGCCAAGAGATTGGGCATCGCCAATTTAATCCGCTCGTCAACTTTACGGTGACCTCATTTGTTACTTCGATCATTTCAGCGCAAGCTATCATCTACCAACTAGGCAATAAACCAACCATTGTGATGGCTTCTTCTGTACTGATGTTAGTCCCCGGTTTTCCTTTAATTAATGCGGTCGCGGATATGCTTAAAGGTTATATCAATATGGGTATTGCCCGTTTTGTGATGGCAAGTTTGCTTACGTTGGCAACGAGTTTAGGCATCGTTGCGGCGATGAGCGTGACGGGTGTATGGGGGTGGTAGCGATGGATTGGATGAATTTATTACTCGGTTTAGCCAATGATATGTTTTTTGCTGCAATCCCAGCCGTTGGTTTTGCTTTGGTGTTTAATGTTCCTGTACCAGCCCTAAAATATTGTGCGTTAGGTGGTGCGATTGGTCATGGCTCACGTTACTTAATGATGCAATTTGGAATTCCCATTGAGTGGGCGACTTTTTTTGCTGCAACTATCGTTGGAATGATTGGCGTGCGTTGGTCGCGTAAATTTTTAGCTCACCCTAAAGTGTTTACGGTAGCGGCTTTGATCCCAATGGTTCCCGGGGTTTTTGCCTTTAAAGCGATGATTGCAATGGTTGAAATTAACCATCTTGGTTTTACGCCAGAGCTGCTGGCGATACTGATGGATAATTTTTTAAAAGCGATGTTTATTATCGCGGGCTTAGCGGTTGGCCTTGCGGTGCCGGGTTTGTTATTCTATCGGCGCAAACCCATAGTGTAAGGGCATGGGCTATCTTTCGTGATGACACTTTAGGATCTTATTTATGATCATCAGCATGATTGCCGCGATGGCAGACAATCGGATTATTGGTAAAGACAATCAAATGCCATGGCATTTACCGGCAGATTTTGCATGGTTTAAACGCTGTACGTTGGGCAAACCAGTGATCATGGGGCGAAAAACTTATGAGTCTATTGGTCGTCCGTTACCTGGTCGCCATAATATCGTGATCAGTCGTGATGCTTCATTGGCAATTGATGGGGTGAGTATTGTCTCTTCGATTGAAGAAGCCATTGAGGTTGCGGGTCATGTGGATGAAGTGATGATCATTGGTGGCGGCTCTATCTATCAAGCCTGTATGCCACAGGCCAATAAACTATACCTCACCTTTATTGACTTAAATATTGAGGGAGATACGCAATTTCCCGAGTGGGGGAGTGAGTGGCAAGAAGTTCATCGTGAAATGTATCAAGCGGATGACAAAAATGCTCACAACATGCAGTTTGTGGTTTTTGATAAGCAATAGAGGATTTCGGATCGATATTAAGCAACGATCCGGATCTTTTTATTCGTTAGCCTTTATGGGTTAACGCTGGTTGAGTGAAGTAGTGTTTATCTTCCCAGCGTAGCATGGTCAAACATCCTCCCCACACACAGCCAGTATCAAGCCCTATCACTTCGTCGCTGCGGTAACCTTCTAACGCAGCCCAGTGGCCAAAGAGGACTGTTTTATCGAGTTTAAGGCGTTTGGGTAGGGCAAACCACGGTAACAATTCTTCATCTTTTATTTCTTGAGGGGGAAGTTTGCACGCCATATCAAGACGCCCATCAGCAAAGCAAAAACGCATCCGAGTATAGGCATTGATGGTATAGCGATAGCGGTCAATCCCTTCTAGCTTCGAGCTCCACATATCAGGTGTGTTGCTGTACATCTGCTCGATAAGCCAACGCCAACGATCACTTTGCAAAATACTTTCGACTTCTTTTGCTGCTTGACGTGCAGTTTCAAGATCCCACAGAGGAGAAATCCCCGCATGGCACATAACAAAGTCAGCATGTTCAGCGAGGAGCGGTTGATGGCGCAACCAAGTGAGCAGCTCTGTTGCATCGTTCGCTTGTAATATGGGTAAGGTTTTATCACGAGGTTTACATGGGTGGATGCCCAGCGAGACGGCCAGTAGGTGAAGATCGTGATTGCCTAGAACGATACGCGCCGAACTACCCAATTGTTTGATAAAACGTAGCGTTTCTAGAGATTTAGGGCCTCTTGCTACTAAGTCGCCAGCTACCCACAGTGTGTCTTGTTGTGGTTGGAATTGCACTTGAGCCAATAAACACTGTAGTTCGTCAAAACAGCCTTGAATGTCGCCGACAATATAGTTCGCCACGGCTACCTCTTTTAATTTAAAACATTAGGAATAGCGAGACGAAAAGGCTCAATTTCAACAATAAATTCAGCGTCCGCTTCATCTAACATAATGTAATGACCTTGCATAACACCGACTGGCGTTTCCAACGCCGTACCACTGTTATAGCGGTACTCATCATTGGGCAAGATAATCGGTTGTTCCCCGACCACGCCATCACCTTCCACAGATATCTGTTTGCCATTCGCATCGGTAATTAACCAACGGCGGCTCATCAGCTGTACCTGCTGGTTGCTGAGATTACGGATGGTGATCACATAGGCAAAGATATAGCGGTGTAAATCGGGATTGGACTGCTCGGGGAGATACTGGGTATGGACTTGGATTTTGATACAAGGTTCAGAGATATCCATGTTAACTCCTTGTTTTTATAGATGAGCGATAGACATTGGCCGTTTATCGCTCAATCGTTATTAGGCGTGATGAGCGTCTAACCAGTTTGCCATAGCAACAAACTGTTCAAGTGTTAGGTTTTCCGGGCGCATGCCAGGGTTGACCCCAAGTTCTTCTAGCGTTTCCACCTCAATCAAACCTTTGTAGCAGTTGCGTACGGTTTTACGACGTTGGTTAAAACCATCTCGGCAGACACGCTCTAACCATTTCATGTTTGTCGTTGGATGCGGCAGTACTTCATAAGGCACCAAACGCACCACGGCTGAATCAACTTTCGGTGGCGGCACAAAAGCCGTTGGCGGAACTTCTAACACAGGAACCACTTTGCAGAAATACTGCGTCATAACCGTTAAGCGCCCGTAAGCTTTACTGCCGGGACCGGCAGCTAAACGGTTGACCACTTCTTTTTGCAGCATGAAGTGCATATCTTGAATATCTTTATGGAATTCAAATAAGTGGAACATTAATGGCGTTGAAATGTTGTATGGCAAGTTGCCGAAAATGCGCAGTTTATTATTCGGCTTCACCAACTGCGTAAAGTCAAAGCGCATCGCATCGCCTTCGTGAATCGTCAATTTACTCGATAATTCTGGGTGGTTGCGCAGGCGCTCAGCTAAGTCACGGTCTAGCTCAATAACAGTGAATTTATCCACTTCGCGGCCGACTGGCTCAGTTATCGCTCCAAGACCGGGGCCGATCTCAACCAAATTTTGTCCCGGACGAGGGTTAATCGCAGAGACGATGCCATCAATAATGTATGGATCGTTTAGGAAGTTTTGACCAAAACGTTTACGCGCTTTGTGCCCTAAGTGGACATCATTTCTCATAGTTTTCTCGAAATTAATTAGGTTTCTTTTCTACCAAGTCAATCGCGTAGGCGAGTGCTGTTCTAAAGCTCCCTGTATCCGCAAGCCCTTTCCCTGCCAATTCGAGTGCGGTGCCATGATCGACCGATGTTCTTATAAAGGGTAGACCAAGAGTAATATTTACTGAACGACCAAAGCCTTTGTACTTTAATACGGGTAGGACTTGGTCGTGATACATGCCTAAAACAGCATCGGCATCTTGCAAGTATTTGTCATTGAAGATGGTGTCGGCTGGTAGTGGGCCAATCAAATTAATGCCATCTTGCTGACGAATTTTTTCTAGTGTTGGAGTGATGGTTTCTATCTCTTCACGGCCCAGACAGCCATCTTCTCCCGCGTGTGGGTTTAAACCACACACATAAATTTTGGGTTGAGCAATGGCAAATTTTTCCACCAAATCTTTATGCAAAATAGTGATGATTTTTTCTAACCGCTCGACCGTTACTGCCTGTGATACATAAGCCAGTGGAATATGTGTTGTCACTAGCGCGACTCTCAACCCTTCTGTTGCGAGCATCATAACCACCAGTGGAGTATTAGATTTTTCAGCAAAGAATTCAGTGTGGCCGCTAAATGCAACGCCAGCTCGGTTGATCACCCCCTTGTGCACAGGGCCGGTGACAATAGCATCAAATTCATCATTCATACAGCCTAAAGCGGCTCTTTCTAATGTATTTAATACATAATGTCCATTGGCTTCATTCAGTTTCCCCGTTATCACCGGTGCGCCGAGGGGAATATGATCCACTACTAACCGTCCCGCTTGCTGTGGTTTTGGTGCGGAGGTGACTAAGTAGTCTTCCAATATAACGTCAATATTGAGCTCTTTAGCGCGCTCTGCAAGCAAGCTTTTGTCCGCGCATACCACCAGTTGATGTGCCCAATCTTCTTTTGATAAGGCCAGCACCAAATCTGGGCCAATACCCGCGGGCTCGCCAGCGGTAACCACGATGCGTTTAATTGTCATCTTGGTTGTCCTGTATAATTTCGACAAAGGCACTGGCACGCATTTCTTGTAGCCATGCGCTGGCTTCTTCATTGAATTTTCTATTAAAAAGAATGCGATAAGCTTTGTTTTTCAGTGCGGAGTCGGTGCGGTCGACTTCACGGCGATCAAGCACTTCGACAATATGCCAACCATGAACGGTTTTAAAGGGTTCGCTGATTTGCCCAACCGATAATGTTTCGATTTGATGTTGAAACTCCGGCACGTACAGATCCGGTGTTTGATAACCCAATTCGCCATTTTGCGCCGCAGAGCCGGGATCTTGGCTGTATTGCTGCGCCAATTCACCAAAGGTCGCTTCACCTGCCTTAATGCGACGAATGAAGTCATGTAGCTCTTTTTGTACGCCGTCATCGCTTAAAATAACCGTGGGTTTGATTAAAATATGGCGTGCATTAACTTCCGTGACCGCGACGGTTTCTAATCCTTTGACGTCATCAATTTTAAGAATGTGGAAACCGACGCCACTGCGAAATGGCCCAATAATAGAGCCTTTGTTTTGCATTTTGATTTGGTCGGCAAAAATTGTCGGCATTTCTTCTTTGCGCATCCAGCCCCAATCACCACCTTGCAGCGCTTTCGGACCTTTTGAATAGGTATAAGCCATGGTGCTGAAATCCGCTCCTTGGTTGAGTTTTTCGACTAAGGTTTTGGCTTGCTGTTCTACTGCGGCCTTATCTTGAGTGTCGTCAACACGCAGTTGGATGTGGCTGATTTTATATTGCACCGTTGCATTGGTTTCTTGCGCAAGAATATTGGCTAAGTTGTCCACTTCGTCCGGTAATATATTGATCCGGCGACGAACTAAAGCATTGCGCGCTTCACTTGCTGCAATTTCTTTACGTACTTGTTCGCGGAATTCCGCATAAGTCAGCCCTTCAGCAGTAACAGAAGCGTTAAGCTGTTCTAGGGTTTGATTATTGTTTTTCGCGATGTCGGCGATCGCGTCACTGAGTCGGTTATCGTCAATGCGAACGCCAATGCGTTGTGCTTCTTGTTGCTGAATGGTATCAATAATCAATTTTTCAACCACTTGCTCACGCAGCACAGTCTCTTCGGGTAGCGTTTGACCATTTTTCTTTGCATTAATGGTCAAGGTTTTTAATGCACCATCAATGTCACTCTGTAAAATAACGCCACTATTGACGATGACGGCGACGCGATCGAGCTCAACAGGAGTAGCGGATGCGGTGTTTAGGCTTAATGTTGCCATCAATCCAATCAGTGTGTGTTTCCACAATTTCATTTGTAGTCCTATCAAAATGAGCAAGGGCCTTTACGCTTAAGCAAAGGCCGAATAAATTAGTTGTTTAGGAAAAATGGACGACCATAACTTAATGAATTTCCAGCGCTGTCTACGCCCGTCATTCCGGAACCTGCACCAATCGTGGTGCCAAAACCGACAATACCAAAGTTCAAACTAAAGTTATTTTCGTAGAGTGGCGTAGCATTAGGGTCAGTAACAAAATCACCATCCCATTTCCGCAGTTGATTACTATAAGTAAAACCAATATACCAACAATCTGAGGTGTAGCTTAGGTTAGCCAGCCACTCCAGGCTATTTTCCGTGGTTAAATCGTAGAAGTACTGTCCGCGGGCATTCCATTTTTTAGAGATCTTGTAGCGAGCCAGCAAACCTACTTGAGATATCCCGTCTTTTGTTATTCCACTGGTATTAAAGTCAACGGTGTTTTCTATATAGTCTTTAGTTACATAGCGATAGTTAGTTTGAATATAGCTAGAGCCAACCCGATACTCTAGAGTGCTGTTGGCGAGCTGCATCGTACTGCTGTCTATGTCGTACTGAACCCCGCCATGGTAGAAGAGTAAATCATCATAGTTGAAATCCATTTCGACGGCCCAAGCCGAGTAGTTGGAGTTAGTGTCTAAATTCTCAGTCTCATTGGGTGAGGAGTTCTTGAGATTTTTTTTGAGGTAAAAAATCTGACCAAAAGAGATGTTTAAACGCTCTTTATACTGATCGTCGAAAAACCGTGAAGAGGCACCGTAGCTGATCTGATTTGCTGGGGCAATATAATCGACTCCGCTATACTTACGGCTGCGGAATAAACCATAGTAATCGGTTTGTAGTAATGTAGTATCGTACAGCCCGATATTGCGCTGATCTTCTCTCGGTACGTACATGTATTGAATCTGCGGCTCAAGTGTTTGCGTATAATTATCAAACAGAACCGTATCTCTCTCTAGCACCAAACCAGCATGAGTTCTAAATTCCGGAATGATGCGTGAAACGCTCTCTTTTAGGTCTTTATAGTTATCCGAATTGAGGTCAACACCGTTGAGGTCTTGTTGGTAATAAGTACCAAGCACTCGCGCTTCGGTTGTCCAAGTGCCCCAGGTGTTACTGAGAGGAATAGTAAAGCCCGGTTCAATGTGCGCTCGGGTGGCTGCAGGTTTTCCTCTTGCATCGGTTTCAAAACGCGATAGATGGCTCACCATATCAAAGTTCAAATACGGTAATAATTCGGGCGCATAGTAATTAAACGCAATCTGTGGCATCAAGCGATAGGGTTGGTTGGTGCTAGTTTTGTCTTCTGTAAGCAGCTGAAAGTCGCGAACCAGTATCGATGAATCCCAATTGTGGGTCCGGTAGGTGGCTTTACCTTCTTGGATAAGCTGACCATCTTCTCGGTTACCGATACCTGAGTCTAAATCACTAAAGTAGCTAATGTCACTGACTTGAGAGTAGTCAATTTCAAACTTCCAAGCTTGGTTGAAAATACCACTGTGTTGGTATTGGAAGCCCCAGCGGCTGCCCTTTTCCGGATGTTTTTGATCATCAGGTAAATATTCAGATTTAATGTTACCTGTACCAAAATCATTCAGATAACGGAATTCACTGTTTAATTGCGTACCGCGTTCTTGCATATATTTAAAGGTCGTTTCTAGGTCATAGTTTGGCGCTAAGTTCCAATAAATAGGTACTTGGGCTTCAAAACCATCGCTAGAACCGTAAGAAACGGTAGGGTATAAAAATCCCGTTTTACGTGTGTCGCCAATCGGCACCGTAAGAAATGGCAGATAAAAAATCGGAATATTTTGAATCTCGAAGCGCGGATTATAAAAAGTGGCTTGCTCTTCATTTTGGTCAATATCAATGCTGGATGCTTTCAATCGCCATGCATTATTGCCTTCAGGGCAAGAGGTAATCGAACCATCTTCTATCTCATAAACGGCCTTACCCGTTTTGGAAATATACACAGCTTCACCGCGGCCGGGTTCACACAAAAATTGATATTTTGTGTTCTCTAATGTCATTAAATCCGTATTAAGATTGTTGGTTGCTTTATCAGAAATGGTCCTTACTTCACCGTCACTGAAGTTGACATTACCTTGCGCAACCACAATATTATCTTTCTGATGCAGGGTAACGGTATCCGCTAGAATGCGTTTTTTACCTTGAACAACGACCACATTGCCTGAGTAGTTTGCGCGTTCACCGTTCACGGCTTCTAGCGTATCAGCCTCAACATTAATCGGTTGCTGACTTGAGTTTTCTGCTTCAGGTTCGTTGATCAAACATTGATCTATAGCGGGCATTTCCTGCACACTATTGTCTAACATAGCTTCTGCTTGAGTCTGTGGCACAAAAAGAGCTGCGCTAATTGAAGCGGCTAACAAGGTGCGGGAAAAACATGACATCGAGTTGTACTATCCTGTTTGAACTTGATTGATTCGGAAGATGGATGGCCGAATGTAAAATAAAACGTTTCTTATCATAAAGGAAATTGAAGCTCCCGGCACTATCAGACCGCTTTACTCCTGAAAAATTCATAGATTGAGAGCACATAATGCATATTTTTGGCAAAATTCTTGGCGCTTTTTTTGGCTTCTTATTTGGAGGACCGTTTGGCGCATTTTTTGGTTTGTTTCTCGGGCATCAATTTGATAAAGCTCGTCGTTTGAATCAAGCGGGGTTTAAAACTAGCTCATTTGGTTCTGGACCAAGCCAAACCGAGCGACAAGACGAATTTTTTAAAGCCGCTTTCGCGGTCATGGGCCATGTTGCTAAATCGAAAGGGCAAGTCACCAAAGAAGAGATCCAGCTAGCTACCATCATGATGGAGCGTATGAACTTACATGGTGAGCAACGTAAAGCGGCTCAAGATGCGTTTCGTGAGGGGAAAGAGAGTGGCTTTCCTTTAGAGGAAGTGTTGGAGCGTGTGCGCCTTTCGACGGGTGGACGCTTTGACTTGTTGCAATTTTTCCTCGAATTGCAAATATCAGCCGCGTTTGCCGATGGGGATGTTCATCCTAGCGAGCGCAATGTACTGCACAAAATCGCTCGTAGTTTAGGTTTCTCATCCGATCAACTGGAAAGACGCTTGCGTATGCAAGAAGCGGCCTTTCGTTTTCAACAAGGCGGAAATTTTGGTGGCCAACAACAAGGCTACCAGCAATCTGGGCAGTGGCAACAAGCCGCGCAAGCTGAACGCCTCACTGATGCTTACGATGTGTTAGGCGTGAGTGAAGATGCGGATGCTAAAGAGATTAAACGTGCCTATCGCAAATTGATGAATGAGCATCACCCAGATAAATTGATGGCCAAAGGCTTACCACCAGAGATGATGAACGTTGCGAAAGAAAAATCGCAAGAGATCCAAAATGCGTACGATTTGATTAAGAAAGAGAAGGGTTTTAAGTAACCGGCTATCGTGAATTACCGCGAACGTTCCAATCGATTGAGCTGGTGCAAACTGGCTCTTTTTATTATGAGCATACGCAAGACACAAAAAAAGCCAAGTTTGAAAACTTGGCTTTAGAAAGTGGCTCCCCCTGCAAGACTTGAACTTGCGACATACGGATTAACAGTCCGCCGTTCTACCGACTGAACTAAGGGGGAACAGAATGTTTGCTTATCTTATGCAGATAAATGGTGCCGACTACCGGAATCGAACTGGTGACCTACTGATTACAAGTCAGTTGCTCTACCTACTGAGCTAAGTCGGCGCCGAATCAATAAGCAATGCTCATTGATGAAAAGTGGCTCCCCCTGCAAGACTTGAACTTGCGACATACGGATTAACAGTCCGCCGTTCTACCGACTGAACTAAGGGGGAACAGGTTTTAAAGAATGGTGCCGACTACCGGAGTCGAACTGGTGACCTACTGATTACAAGTCAGTTGCTCTACCTACTGAGCTAAGTCGGCACATTTTTATCTTTAATTTTATTGTCTGTGCTAGGCACCAACAATTTAGAAACTGTGGTGCCCGGAGGCGGAATCGAACCACCGACACGAGGATTTTCAATCCTCTGCTCTACCGACTGAGCTATCCGGGCGACGGGGTGTATTAAAAGGTTTTTCGCATTTAACGTCAACAGTAAAATGCAAAAAAAATGTCGTTTGTTGTTTTTCTATACTTAGTGACTCGTTTTTGCCCATTTTCGTTAAAAATTAGTGTCAGATTAGATAGGGAAAGAGGCGTTGAAAAGAAAATAGGAGCTTTGAATGGAGCAAATAGCGAATAAAAGCGCGTTGAAAAACACACGTTTATCCGCTTGGTTACACTAAAGGAGCAAACTCACCAGACTGGTTTTAGTTTTTGACGGAAAATGGACTGACCCATAATTCAATCGTTGTAGAGGTAATCGCTGTAGAGGTAGAGGGGATTGGATAAATATGACAGGTAATAAAAAAGCCAAGTCGTTAGACTTGGCTTTAAAAGTGGCTCCCCCTGCAAGACTTGAACTTGCGACATACGGATTAACAGTCCGCCGTTCTACCGACTGAACTAAGGGGGAATTATCTGTGTAAGTCTAAGACTTCGCACCAAATAATGGTGCCTCGAGGCGGAATCGAACCACCGACACGAGGATTTTCAATCCTCTGCTCTACCGACTGAGCTATCGAGGCAATAAATGGTGCCGACTACCGGAATCGAACTGGTGACCTACTGATTACAAGTCAGTTGCTCTACCTACTGAGCTAAGTCGGCGCACTTTATTTATTGCTTGCTGCTACTTTAACAAAAGCACCAACAATTTAATTTGTGGTGCCCGGAGGCGGAATCGAACCACCGACACGAGGATTTTCAATCCTCTGCTCTACCGACTGAGCTATCCGGGCAACGGAGCGCTATTAAACGGATTTTCCCTTCAATCGTCAACTGCTTTTTGGAAATATTTTGAAAAAACGGTTTGTTTGCTGCGAATTTAGACAAAGCTGCGCTTTTTTATCCACCTGCGTTAAATTCCTTTTTGAATTTTGTTACTTTTTCTAAGTACCTTCTCGATTCAGCATTAGGGTGTTTTTGGGTCAGCGCCCAATAGACTTGATTGGGTTGCAGTGAATTTAAGTCCCTCATCGCTCGTTTCCTATCTTTGCTAAAGGTATTCAGTACTCCTCCTGTGCCGCCGTTGTAGGCCGAAATCATACTGTATTCGAGTGACGTTGGATGGCTGACCTCTTTGAGGTAGCGGTTTTTCAGAATATAAAAATAGGCCGTTCCCGTATCAATATTTTTTTCGGGATCAAACAGATATTCAGGGCTGGGCTCACCAGATTTATTTTTGACCAGTTTAAAAACATCTCGACCTGCGGTTTTAGGAACCACTTGCATCAAGCCATACGCATTGGCCCAACTGACGGCGTAGGGGTTAAAGCTACTTTCAGTTTTTATGATCGCGTAGATCAGATCTTCGGGAATGTTATATTTTTTCGAGGCTCGGTGCACGATGTCGGCGTATTTATAACCTCGTTTAGAGGCATGATCCGCTACCATAGGAATTTCCACATAGTAGGCTTTTTTGAAATCAACGTTCTTAACTTTTAATTTATTTTCAATAAGATAATCAGCAAATCGATTCGCGCGCCAACCCCACTGGATCGGTTGTTTATCTTGATCAAGCACTTGGTTGTACAAAAATGGCTGACCATTCAATTCGATATTTTGTGAAGAGAAAAGGTCAACGTGTGCGGGATCATCAGGCGTGAGCAAGGTGGTAATAATGGCATTGCGCAGATGTTTTTTGGGGTCAGTTGGGGAAACTGTTTCGATAATAATGGTTCCCGTGGAGAAATTGACTTCGGAACGACTCAGGTAATTATCGATGTATTTTACATAGTTGCTTTTACCGGCGACTTTGATCTCTTTACTGCCCCAACGTTTCTCAATGTTGCCAGAAAAACTGCCGATCAGTGCATCTAAGGCGGCGGTATCTTTGACAAATTGCCCGGGTAATTGCGCTAAGTTTTTGGCAAAACGGTTGGTCGGCTCATAGTCGACGCTGTATATGCGTTCAACTAATTCTCGGCTACAACCGGCCAGTAGCATTGCAATAAAAAAGTAAGTCAGCTTTCTCATTATCTTCCCAATACAAAAATGACATCAGAGCGTTTACCATGATGTCATTGATTATCCTCGAAATAAATAAGGTATCTCTTATTTGCTTGGTGGCGTGTAACCTTCGATATGGACCTCTTTTCCTTCAAATAGGAAGTTGGTCATTTCGGTTTCCAGCAATTTACGATGTTCAGGGTCCATCATATTGAGTTTTTTCTCGTTGATCAGCATGGTTTGCTTATGCTGCCATTGTGCCCAAGCCTCTTTTGAGATGTTGTCAAAAATACGTTTACCCAATTCACCTGGGTACAGTTGAAAATCCAAACCGTCGGCTTCTTTATTTAGTCGAGCACAAAATACAGTGCGGCTCATGGTCACTTCCTCTTCGGTGTTTTAAGGGTTAATTTCAAATGGAAGGCTTTCTAGCAACTGTTTTACAGGAGCGGCTAAGCCGATTTGTTCCGGTTGGGCTAAGTTATACCAAAGACCTTTGCTTGCTTCCATGATGATGTTCGGTTGTTGAGATAACTCCACCAAGATCGGTGTGATCTCTAAATGATAATGGCTAAACGTGTGGCGAAAAGCGATGAGTGGGCGAATAGAGCGGATAGCGCTCTCTTTGATGGCTCTGTGATCAAGTTGATCTTCGATGGCGCTATTGGGGTTTTCAGGGAAGCAAAATAATCCACCCCAAATTCCACTTTGAGGGCGTTGTTCTAACCATACTTGATGGTTATGGTGCAGCATCACAAACCAGGTTTGTTTGGTTGGTTTGTCTGTTTTTGGTTTTTTGCCCGGATAATCGAGTGGGTTATTTTGTTTATTGGCGATGCAAAAAGATTCAACTGGGCAGAGCGTGCATTTCGGTTTGCTGCGTGTGCAGACCATCGCCCCCATATCCATCATGGCTTGGTTATATTTATCAACATCTTGCGCTGGCGTATTTTGTTCGGCATGTTGCCACAACTGAGTTTCAACCTTTTTTTGCCCCGGCCAGCCTTCGACAGCAAAACAGCGAGCTAAAGTACGCTTTACGTTACCATCTAAAATGGCGTGCGGCTGCTTATAAACCGAAGAAAGCACCGCCGCAGCGGTTGATCGGCCAATACCCGGTAGAGCATTCATCTGTTCGATATCAAGGGGAAACTCACCGCCATATTCGCTGGCCACTATTTTGGCTGCTTTGTGTAGATTGCGCGCACGTGCGTAATAACCAAGGCCGGTCCATAGGTGCAGTACCTCGTCTTGTTCTGCATTGGCCAAATCAATCACGGTTGGAAAGCGTTGCATGAAGCGTTCGAAATAAGGGATTACCGTGGCGACTTGAGTTTGTTGGAGCATAATTTCCGACAGCCAAACGCTGTAGGCCGTTTTGTTTTGTTGCCACGGCAAATGTTTGCGCCCATAGGCGTCATACCATTTTAAAATGGCGTTAGCGAAAGGTGTCACGACAGGCTCTTTGGTTTATAGTTTTAGTGGAGCAAAATTGCACCACATAAATGTGACGTTGTAAAACGGACAAATTGTGTGGATTTATCCAACAAGTTTATTTCGATAACACTTGCACCGAGAATAATTCTTTGGATAATCCCCGCTTTGATTAATCAATGTGCAGGCAAGATCAATGAGTGAAGTAACCACCAACGAATATACCGAAGAAGGCAAAATACTGCGTCGAATCCGTAGTTTCGTTCGTCGTGAGGGTCGATTAACCAAAGGCCAAGAAGCGGCAATGAATGAATGTTGGCCAACAATGGGTATTGATTTCCAGCCACAATTGCTCGATTGGGCGGCGGTTTTTGGTAACGATAACCCGGTGGTTTTAGAAATCGGTTTTGGTATGGGCGCTTCATTAGTTGAAATGGCTAAAAATGCACCGCAAAAAAACTTCTTTGGTATTGAAGTGCATAGCCCAGGTGTTGGCGCCTGTTTGTCAGCCGCTCGTGATGCTGGCGTGACTAATTTACGCGTGATGTGCCATGATGCAGTGGAAGTATTTGAACACATGATCCCTGATGGCAGCCTGCATACACTGCAACTGTTCTTCCCTGATCCTTGGCATAAAAAACGTCACCATAAGCGCCGTATTGTGCAGTTAGAATTTGCGGAAATGGTGCGTCAAAAACTAAAAATGAAAGAGGGCATCTTTCATATGGCGACGGACTGGGAAAACTACGCTGAGCATATGATTGAAGTGATGAATCAAGCGCCGGGATTTGCCAATATTGCCGTAGAAGGTGACTATATTCCTCGTCCTGAAGAGCGTCCTTTGACTAAATTTGAAGCGCGTGGTCACCGTTTAGGTCATGGTGTGTGGGATATCAAATATAAACGCACCGCGTAACGACTCACTTTTGTTGCTGCAACAAAATTAGCGATTAAAGAAAAGCCAACATTGTTGTAATGTTGGCTTTTTCGGCCTTAGCGCCCTACGAAAATCATTATAAAAATAGAGAAAAACATTTCTCACCCGAGGTAAGGTCACCCATGAAGCTAACACCCAATCTGCTTGCTGATATTTTGTGTGAGGTTCACCCACTGATCGGCAAAGGAAAAGTCGCCGATTACATTCCTGCTTTAGCCAAAGTACCGAATAACAAGCTGGCGATCGCGGTTTACACCAATCAAGGTGAAGTGATTTCGGCTGGAGATGCCACGGAAGGATTCTCAATTCAATCCATCTCTAAAGCCTTGAGCTTAACGCTCGCTATGATGCTCTATAAACCAGAAGAGCTATGGCTTCGTGTCGGAAAAGAGCCTTCAGGCCAAGCGTTTAATTCAATGATCCAGCTTGAAATGGAGCAGGGCATTCCGCGTAACCCTTTTATCAATGCTGGAGCTATTGTGGTGGCGGATATGCTGCATAGCCGTTTATCAGCCCCTCGGCAGCGCTTACTGGAGTTTGTACGTCAGTTGTCGGGTGAAGAGGGCATCGTATACGACAAAGTGGTAGCGGCTTCAGAAATGATGCACAGCGATCGCAATGCTGCCATCGCCTATTTGATGCGATCGTTTGGTAATTTCGATAATGACGTTATCCCGGTGCTGCACAACTATTTTCACGCTTGTTCACTTAAAATGAGCTGTGTTCAATTAGCGAAAACCTTCAGTTATCTGGCGAATAAAGGGGTGTCCGTGCATACCAAGGAAGCGATAGTAACGCCGACACAAAGTAAGCAGATCAATGCCTTATTGGCGACTTGCGGTTTGTATGATGGCGCAGGAGAGTTCGCTTATCGTGTTGGCATGCCGGGTAAATCGGGCGTAGGTGGCGGTATTATTGCTGTTGTTCCTGGGGAGATGACGATTGCGGTTTGGTCGCCAGAGCTTGATGCGTCAGGTAATTCTTTAGCGGGCACTAAGATGTTAGAACTCTTGGCTGAGCGTATTGGTCGCTCTATCTTTTAAGTTCAATATTCTCTGACAGCCCGTGCTTTTGGCAAAAGATTGGCTACCGATTAGGTTAGCCAATCTCTGGGTTTATCTTTTTAGTCGTCAGCCATAAAGGCTTCGAGCAAGTCATTAAGAAACAGTTTTCCTTTTTCTGTGATTTGCCAGTGACTTTCGGTTTGCGTTAAATAGTGTTCGGCTAGTGCCCAATCTATCGTTGACTGAATCACGCTTAAACTTAATCCAGTTGTTTCAACAAAGTCTTGTTTCGGACAAGGTTCCATCAAGCGAAAGCGGTTCATGAAGAATTCAAAAGGGCGATCCGCAGCGGCGACTTCAAATTCGTCATCCAAGTAAGGTTTGAGTAAATTGAGATAGCCACGCGGATGCTTCACCTTAGTGGTGCGTACAATACGCCCGTCGTTAAAGCTGAGCTTGCCATGCGCGCCACAACCAATCCCCAGATAATCACCAAAGCGCCAGTAATTTAAGTTGTGTTGGCATTGATAGCCGGGTTTGCTATAGCCAGAAATTTCATACTGCACGTACCCAGCGGCGGCCAATTTTTGGTGACCCAGCTCAAAAATATCCCACAGTGCGTCATCATCTGGCAAAATAGGCGGTTTAAAGTAGAAAACCGTATTAGGTTCAATGGTCAGTTGATACCAAGAAAGATGAGGTGGGTTTAGTGCAATCGCTTTGTCTAAATCGGCCAGCGCTTGTTCACAATTTTGATCGGGTAAGCCATGCATCAAATCTAAGTTGAAGCTGTTTAAGCCAATTTGATGAGCTAATTGAGCGGCATTAACCGCCTCTTGCTGACCATGAATTCGCCCTAAACGTGCCAGTTTTTGTGGCTCAAAACTTTGTACACCAATCGAGATGCGCGTCACCCCTGCTTGTCGATATCCAACAAAACGGTCAGCTTCTACCGTGCCCGGGTTGGCCTCCATGGTGATTTCAATCCCAGGCTTAAACGCAATACGCGCTTCAATGCCTTGCAGCAGGCGAGCAATACCTTCAGCAGAAAAAAGACTCGGTGTACCACCGCCAATAAAAATGGAATGCAATGGGCGAGGATGGTCTGCAAGGCGGTATTTGGCGATATCGGTATCGAGATCCTCCAATAGAGCATCAATGTATTCACGTTCAGGAATATCGTGCTTTAGCGCGTGAGAGTTAAAATCACAATAGGGGCATTTTTGTACACACCACGGGATGTGCACGTACAAACTCAGCGCGGGTGGTTGCAACATTATGAATTTTGCTCGCTTAAGGTTTTAAATAGCATTTTTAGCGCTTTGCCACGATGTGAAAGCTGCTTTTTACGTGCAGGTAGCAGTTCAGCTGAAGCGCAGTTATCTTCAGGGACAAAGAAGATCGGATCATAACCAAAACCGTTACTGCCGTGAGCTTGGTGCAAGATGCGACCTTGCCACGTACCATGGCAGACCAATGGTGTTGGGTCATTTTCGTGACGCATGAAAACCAGCACGCAATGAAAACGAGCGGTGCGTTGTTCGTCTGGTACACCTTCCATCGCCGCTAATAATTTTTCTAGGTTTTGTTGGTCACTGGCATTTTCACCAGCGTAGCGCGCCGAGTAAATTCCCGGAGCACCTTGCAGATAATCCACTTCTAAGCCGGAGTCATCGGCAATCGCAGGTAAGCCAGTGATTTTGGCAGCATGCCGTGCTTTGATGATCGCATTTTCAATAAAGGTGGTGCCAGTCTCTTCGGCTTCTGGGACGTTTAATTCTGTTTGCGCCACTACATCAAAACCGAAATCAACCAGCAGATCAGCCATTTCGCGCACTTTGCCTTGGTTTCCTGTGGCTAATACTATTTTTTTCATTGCACTATTTCTCTATTCTTCGACGTAGAATTTTTGGGTGAATTTAAGCTTACCGGTGCCTTTTAAGCCCGCATCAACCTCAATGTCAAAACTCAAATTCTCTTCATTGGTAATGGGGAATTCAGCGAGGTAATAAATCGCGTTGCCCTCTTTGAATTGTTTAAATTCAAGTTCACGTACCTGACCGATTAGGTTTTTCGCATTGCCTTTGAGTGTCGCTTCCATAGCTGGTTTACCTAAGGCCGAGTTATCTAATACGCTGATGTTTAAAATAGCCGAGTAACCATTACGTTTTAACTGATAACTGCGCGCCACTTGTGGCGTTAAAAATGTTGAGTTGAAAGCTGAGTAGTGAACTTCAACATTCTTGATGGTTTGAAACTGCTCGGCGAGTGTGGGTAGCGAAATAAAGGCTATAACAAACGCTATCATCCATTTACGCATGTGGTGCTCCTTACAAAACAGAGTGGGCTAAATAAAAAGCCATCACAAGATGGCTTCAATCGGCTCTGGTATCACTTGAGGTGAATGAATTCGGACTTGTTTATGACGTCCCAATTCCCCTTTTTCTATCTCGATTAAACCTTTGGCGACTTTAAATTGTTTGGCCAAGAATTTGGTTAAATGCGCGTTGGCTTTGCCATCAACAGGCGGTGCGGTGATGGCAATTTTGAGTTCCTCACCATGCAAGCCGACGATACTATCGCGGCTTACTTTGGGTTGGATGTAGAGCTTGAGGATTAGATCCTCTCCCTCTTGCCAAACAGCAGATGACATTACAACTGATACCATACTGGGCCAATAAAATCGCCCATTAGGAAGTTAGCAAACTGCAGCACAATAAACAGCACCAATACACTTAAATCAAAACCACCCATCGCTGGTAGGATACGGCGGATCGGCGCAAGCATCGGCTCGGTTAATTGATGAAATACGTATTCAATCGGGCTGCGGCCTTGGCTAACCCAACTAAGAATAGCGCGGATCAACAGCACCCAGAACAGTAAACCGCCAGCGGCTTTGACTAACGAGAGTAAGCCTAAGAATAAAAAGTAGACGCTAAAACTAACTGCACCACCTGATGCCACCAGCATTAAGGCAATAAATTTCAATACGCACAGCACGTACGCAAAGAGAACCGTGGCCAAATCTAGGCTACCAATGGATGGAATCGCTCGGCGCAGTGGGCCAACCACAGGTTGTGTTGCTTTGACGATAAACTGGGAGAATGGGTTATAGAAATCGGCACGCGCTGTTTGTAACCAGATACGTAAAATTACGACCATGATGTACAGATCAAACAGGGTGGAGATCAAAAAACTCATTGAATTCATAGCTAGCCCTTAATATGAGTAGAGTGTCGTTTGCGCTTTTGCGCTATAGCTTAGTGAAACGCCACTAGGATTAAAACAGTTTTTCCATTTCTTGTGCACGAGTTACGGCCGCTTGCATCGCTTGTGCAACGATATTGGCAAGTTGATGCTCGTTAAAGGTGCGAATCGCCTCGGCGGTGGTGCCGCCTTTGGAGGTCACTTGTTCACGCAATGTCGAGAGTTCAATCTCAGGGTTTGCCACCACCATTTCGGCTGCGCCTAACGCCGCTTGTTGTACTAACAAACGGGCCGTTTCTTTATCAAAGCCTTGAGCGATGGCTTCATTTTGCATCGCTTCCATAAACAAAAAGAAGTAGGCAGGCGCACTGCCTGCAGCGGCGATGATGCCATTAATGGCGGACTCGTTTTCAACCCAGCACACTTCACCAACGGCTTGTAGCAATTGTGCGGTAAAGCGTTTGTCTTGCTCTGATACGCTTGGAGCGGCAAATAGACCGCTCATGCCTCGATTGATCAGCGAAGGTGTATTGGGCATGGCGCGTACTAGTTGTAGTTCGGTTGCCAGCATCTCATTAAGGCGCGCCGCAGAAACACCTGCTGCAATGGAGATCACCAACTTATTTCTAAAATCAATGGATTGCAAAGGTTGACAGACACTGGCCATCAACTGCGGTTTGACCGCCAGTACCACCACATCGGCTTGCTGCGCTGCGGCAAGATTATCGCTGGTGGTGTGAATGCCATAAGCACTTTCCAGTGGTTTGCGTCTTGTTTCTGACGGTGCGGTCGCGGTAATTCTATCAGCTGGATAACCGCTGGCGACTAAGCCTGCAATAATTGCTTTGGCCATATTGCCTGCACCGATAAAAGTGATGTTTCTCTGCTGCATCTGCTGACCTCTAATTGCTTGTCGCTGATTGATTATTATGTGGTTGATAGATAAGCCAGTGCTAAGCGTAATCACGCGCACCAAAAATAGCGGTGCCGATCCTCACCATAGTGCTACCAGCTTCAATCGCCGCTTGCATGTCGCCACTCATGCCCATTGAGAGCGTATCTAACCCTGAAAAACGTTCAGACAATTGCGCTTGTAAGCTCGCCAGTTTTTGAAATGCGGCAAGTTGCGCAGCGTAATCGGGGACATTCTCAGGAATAGACATCAGTCCTCTTAACGTGAGGTTGGGTAGCGCGGATATCAACTCTGCCAACTCAACTATTTCGTGTTCACCAATGCCCGATTTCGAGCTTTCGCCGCTGGTGTTGACTTGAATCAAGACCTGTAGTGGTGGCATGCCTGCTGGACGTTGATCATTTAAACGCTGGGCAATTTTACTTCGATCCACCGTATGCACCCAAGCAAAGTTCTCGGCTACAATGCGCGATTTATTGGACTGAATTGGGCCGATAAAGTGCCATTCTAAATCCAGTTCGGGGTGCAAGGTATTGAAGTATTGAACTTTATCCGCGCCCTCTTGCACATAGTTTTCACCAAATAAACGTTGCCCAGCGCGCGCTGCTTCTAGAATCGCCTCGACAGGTTTGGTCTTACTGACCGCTAAAAGTTGCACTCTCTCTCGAGCGCGTCCACACTTTTGTTGTGCACTTTCAATTTGTGAAGTGATCTGTTCAATGTTTTGTTGAATACTACTCATAGCCTGACTTTACTAAGGAAATTAAATGGATATCGCTGAGCTACTGGATTTTAGTGTAAAGCACAACGCTTCGGATCTACACCTATCTGCAGGTGTTCCACCTATGGTACGGATAGATGGTGAAGTAAGAAAGCTCGGAGTGCCTGCTTTTACTCATGCTGACGTGCATCGTTTGATTTTTGAGATCATGAACGATGCTCAGCGTAGTGAATTTGAAGAGAAACTGGAAGTGGATTTCTCATTTGAGCTGCCTAATGTAGGGCGTTTTCGTGTCAATGCTTTCCATCAATCTCGTGGCTGCTCTGCGGTTTTCCGGACGATTCCTACGGTGATCCCAACCTTGGAAGAACTACAAGCACCTGACATTTTTAATAAAATCGCCAATTATGAGAAAGGATTGGTGCTGGTGACTGGGCCAACAGGGTCGGGTAAGTCGACCACATTGGCAGCAATGGTTGATTACATTAATTCTCATCACAACAAACACATTTTAACCATTGAAGACCCAATTGAGTTTGTGCATAGCAACAATAAATGTTTGGTTAACCAACGTGAAGTGCACCGAGATACCCACAGTTTTAAAGCGGCGCTACGCTCGGCGCTGCGCGAAGATCCGGATGTAATCTTGGTCGGTGAGCTGCGCGATCAAGAAACCATCAGCTTAGCGTTAACCGCGGCTGAAACCGGGCATTTAGTGTTTGGCACGTTACATACCAGCTCTGCGGCGAAAACTATCGACCGGATCATTGATGTGTTTCCCGGTAGTGATAAAGAGATGGTTCGTTCAATGCTCTCTGAATCATTGCGAGCCGTGATTGCGCAAAAGTTGCTAAAACGTTTAGGTGGGGGCCGCGTCGCATGTCATGAAATTATGCTTGCCACTCCAGCGATTCGTAACTTGATCCGCGAGGATAAGGTTGCGCAGATGTACTCCATCATCCAAACGGGTGCGGCACATGGCATGCAAACCATGGAACAGAATTCCAAACAGTTGATTGCGCAAGGTATTGTCGATCAAGAAGAAGTGCAGAAAAAACTGGAAGTCAATTCATCACCATTTTAAGAGAGAGCTCATGGAACTGAACCAATGTCTTGAGGGTATGTTGACTCAAAAAGCTTCCGACTTGTACCTCACCGTAGGAGCGCCAGTGTTATTTCGCGTCGATGGAGAGTTAAGAGCTCATGGCGAAAAGTTATCCCAAACGCAGGTGATGGCGTTGTTAGATGCCATGATGGATGAGGATCGCCGCCGTGAATTTCAACGCACACGTGAAGCCAATTTTGCAGTGGTGAGAGAGATTGGCCGCTTTCGTGTCAGTGCTTTTTTCCAACGCGAGCTGCCCGGTGCGGTGATCCGCCGCATTGAAACTCATATCCCCACTTTTGAAGAATTAAAGTTACCGGGTGTGTTGCAAGATCTCTCGATTGCAAAGCGTGGGCTGGTGCTGGTGGTAGGCGCGACGGGGTCGGGCAAATCGACCACCATGGCGGCCATGACGGGTTATCGTAACTCGCACCGAACAGGGCATATTTTAACGGTGGAAGATCCGATTGAGTTTGTGCATGAGCATCAGCGTTGCATTGTGACCCAGCGAGAAGTGGGGTTGGATACCGAGAGTTACGAAGTGGCGCTGAAAAACTCGCTGCGCCAAGCCCCTGATATGATTTTAATTGGTGAGATCCGTTCACGTGAAACGATGGAATATGCGATGACCTTTGCCGAGACAGGTCATTTATGTATGGCAACGTTACATGCTAACAATGCCAACCAAGCGCTTGAGCGAATTTTGCATTTGGTTCCTAAAGAGCAAAAAGAGCAGTTTTTGTTTGATCTGTCGATGAACCTCAAAGGCGTCGTGGGGCAGCAGTTGATCCGCGATAAAAATGGCAAGGGACGACATGGTGTGTTTGAGATTTTACTCAATAGTCCTCGAATTTCCGATTTGATCCGCCGCGGTGATCTGCACGAATTGAAAGCGACGATGGGCAAATCAAAAGAAGTGGGGATGCAGACTTTTGACCAAGCACTATATCAACTGGTCGTTGATGACAAAATCAGTGAACAAGATGCACTGCACAGCGCTGACTCGGCTAACGATTTGCGTTTAATGTTAAAAACAAAGCGTGGCGAAGGGATCAGCAGTGGTACATTGGATAATGTGCAGATTGATATGGAATAGTCGCAGTTTAAGATGAACAATCCCGAACTCGATTCGGGATTGTGCTGCACCGCTGTATTAAAGTTAAGTTGCGCGAGGTTAAGTTACGCGCCCCATTGCGCTTCAAACCAGCTCTCTAAGATCACTACGGCTGATTGGCAATCGACATTGCCTTTGCTCAGCGCCTTATAGCCACCCATAGCAAACAAGTCGGCGCGGGCTTCCCGGGTTGAAAGCCGTTCGTCATGCATTTCGACGGCTAAGCCAAAGCGCCCGTGTAAACGCTGCGCAAATTTTTTGGCTCGTGGGGTAATGGTTTCTAATGCTTTGCCGTGCAAATCTGTTGGTAGCCCTACCACTAATAAATGGGGTTGCCACTCTTTGATCTGCTTTTCGATCTCTTGCCAATGTGGAATTCCGTCATTGGCTTTAAAGGCTTTAAGTGGCGATGCGGTGCCTGTAACTTCTTGGCCAATCGCACTGCCGATGCTTTTGGTGCCAAAGTCAAAAGCCATAATGGTTCTGGATGTCATAATCAGTATCTTGCATGGTGTAACGAAGGCTCTAAAAAGGCGCGTAGCCTAGTTAGAGCCGTAAAGGTTAGAGCCGTAAAAGTTAAGCATGCCCAGCTTGCGCTGAGAGTTGGATGGGATCAATACCGAATTTTTTAATCGCCTGATTCCACTTATCGTGAATGGGCGTATTAAAGATAACCTCTGGATCGGCCTCAATGGTTAACCAAGAATTTTCAGCCAGCTCTAACTCAAGCTGACCGGGCTCCCAGCCTGAATAACCCAGAGCCACAAGATAGTGACTTGGTTCGGCATCCGTGCCCAGTACCGCTAAAATATCTTTCGATGTGGTGACGGCAATGTCATCGCTCATACGGATGCTGGATTCATAATGATCTTTCGGTCGATGTAGAATAAACCCACGATCTTCAGAAACAGGACCGCCATTCAATACGGGCCTTTTTAGGCTATCAAGTTGAAGCTTCGGATAGCTTGGCTCAACATCGACTTGGTTTAACATGCCGCCCACGGTGATATCAATCGGCACATTAATCATCAAGCCCATCGCCCCTTCTTCATTGTGCTCACAGATGTAAATAACACTGTGCTTGAAGTAAGGGTCTCTCATACTTGGCATGGCGACTAAAAAATGATTTGTAAGATTCATACTGCCTCCAACCTATCGCAAATTACTGGGCAAGAGTTTGCCCAGTTCAGCATGACTTGTTGATTCGACGCTCAATCGCGTCCATCAACTTACCGGTAATTGAGATATCAAAGGCGGCCTCTATTTCACGAATACACGTAGGGCTCGTCACGTTGATCTCAGTGAGCTTGTCGCCAATAACGTCAAGTCCGACAAAGATTAAGCCTTTTTCTTTCAATGTTGGAGCAATAGTTTGAGCAATTTTTTTATCGGTTTCGCTTAGCGGGCGCGCTTCACCACGGCCACCAGCTGCCAAATTGCCACGGGTTTCACCTTGCGCCGGAATTCGCGCTAGGCAGTAAGGCATTGGTTCACCATCGACCACTAAAATACGTTTATCACCGTTGCTGATGTCAGGTACAAAAGTTTGCGCCATACAGTAGTTTTGGCCGTGGTTAGTTAATGTTTCGATAATGACAGATACGTTTGGATCACCCTCTTTAACGCGGAAGATAGATGCCCCGCCCATACCGTCTAACGGTTTTAAAATCACATCACCATGTTGCGCGCGGAAGGCTTTAATTTTTTCCGCTTTACGCGTCACTATGGTGGTTGGCGTTAGTTCAGGGAACCATGCCGTAAACAGTTTCTCATTGCAGTCACGTAAGCTTTGCGGCTTATTGACGATTAATGTTCCTGCTTCTTCTGCTCGTTCTAGAATGTAGGTTGCGTAGATATATTCAGTGTCAAACGGCGGATCTTTACGCATCAACACTGCATCGAGATCAGCCAGTGGAATAGTTTGCTCAGATAAAAACTCATACCAACCGTTCGGATCTTCTTTTAATGTCACTACTTTGGTATCGGCAAAAGCGACACCTTGATCTAAGTGTAGATCATTCATCTCCATATAGTGGATTTCATAACCACGACGCTGCGCTTCTAGCAACATGGCAAAGCTGGAATCTTTTTTGATGTTAATGGACGAGATAGGGTCCATGACGATACCAAGTTTAATCATTGTTTTTCTCCGGTTAGCCAAGATCGCCAAAGCGAACTTGAAGAGCAGTAATAGCCGTTAAGGCCGCAGTTTCAGTACGCAGTACGCGTGGGCCTAGCAAGGTTTCTTCAAAATGGTACTGTTCAGTCATGCTAATTTCTGATTCTGATAAGCCCCCTTCAGGGCCAATCAACAAACGGACTTTATTGATGGGTTGAGGCAGGGTATTAATCGAATACTTCGCACGTGGATGTAAGTTGAGCTTGAGCGCATCACTGGGTTCGGCACACCACTCTTCCAACTGCATAATTGGGCGGATCAGCGGCACTATATTGCGGCCGCACTGCTCACAAGCGCTGATTGCAATTTTTTGCCACTGTTCAAGTTTTTTCTCAAAACGTTTGGCATCTAATTTCACGCCGCAACGTTCAGAAATCAAAGGCGTGATGGTATTGACGCCAAGTTCGACCGATTTTTGAATGGTGAACTCCATTTTGTCTCCACGCGAGATCACCTGCCCAAGGTGTAAATTAAGAGGCGATTCACAGCTGCTTTCGACTCTTTTCAACACATTGACCAGCACATTTTTTTTGCTGACCTCGGTAATTTCCGCTGGGAATTCCGCGCCACTGCCATCAAAAAGCAGTACTTCTTGGCCCGCTTGCATGCGTAACACCCGGCCAATATGCCCAGCCGCATCATCATTGAGAGCAATAATGCTTGAGGGTTGAAGAGGAGTCGGATGATAAATTCTAGGGATACGCATGGATAGTTCCTACCTGACGTTTAATAGCCATTAACATGGATGCTTTACACTGAAAAAACAAGGGGCAAGGGCGAGTTTCAATCACGAAAATGGCCCACAAAAAGTACCTTATGAACGGCACTGTTGCTGCACAAATGGGTTGTGGTTGCCTTGAACTTTGGCAATTCGCTGATCGCGTTTGCATTCCCACTCATCGGCTGGGTATTGGCGATTCCAAGCTTGCATTAGTTGTGTTTGGGACTTGGATAACTGAAAGCCATAGTTTTGGCTCATGTACAGATAGGTACGAGCAATTGAGCCACGTGCTCTATCGGGTGGCATGACTTTGCGTTGTTTAAAATCGACCTGCATTTCACAACGGCCATAGCTTTCACCTTCTACGCCATTCCACTGACTGAAATTGTAGTTTGAACGATCGCCGTTGACTTCGCCAATCGCCGGCGTCAGGTTGTGAAGGTCAGCTTCCATCGAACGAAAAATAGTATCATTTTTGGTGCAATTTTTACGCCCACCTTGTTGCCAGCACTGACGCTGGTGGCCAAATTGCCAAGCAGGGACGACGTGTTCCCATTCAATACGGCTGGCGCGAGTTTGTTGTTTGCGAACTTGGTAACCACAAGCTTGTAAGTCGGGCGTGCCTTTCTTACCTTGCCATGCAATGTCACAACCGCAGTAAAAGCTCACTGGATGATCATGATAGATTTTCAATGCTTCTTTTTTAGCTTGAGAAAAGGAAGCGGGAGGCGCAGCTAGGGCACAAAACGAGAACAGAGCTAAGCTGCTATTCACAAGCAATAAGCGAAAATAGGACATCGTTTAGACTGATATAAGTATGGTTTTTATTAGTCTAACACTCAGATTAAAGAATAATAAATGATGTTTTTGTTGTTAATTGCAGATGAGTGTAACCACTGCTGTGGATTCAAGTAGCAGCAACCAAAGTTTATTTAGGAAAGCTGCACGCCAGTAAAATGGAGCGTTTGTGCACAGTGTTGACAGCGGTAGGTGGCTTGATTGCGCATCACTTTATTGTGACGACGGACAGTGAGCGGATAATGCGCACAGGCGCAGTGATATTCAAAGGTTTTGCCTTGCACAGAAGAGACTTCAAAGCGATGAGTGGTATTGGCTGGTAAATGAAACACTTGATTCATCACGGCCTGCCACTCTTTACCGTGTGGACGAACACGACCATAGCGCTGGTAGGTAATTAGGTGGGCGATTTCATGTGGGATCACTTCATCGAGAAAAGCGCGTTGATTTTCAGCAAACAGCACTGGATTCAGTCTGATTTCCCAACGTTGTAAATAAGCCTTACCTGCCGCCTTTCCCCGCAACTGATAGTTGATATTTGGCATAGGGAAGTCGTGTTGAAAATAGTGACGAGCGGTTGTGATGCACTGTTTTGCTTTTACTTGCGCGCGGTAATGTAGCTCAAAATTAGGCACAGATTCATTCCTAGAAAAAAGCCCTTGCGAATGAGCAAGGGCTTACAAATTTAAACTAGGTTGAAAATTACTTCAAGCCAGCAAAGTCACGCAGGATGGCGGCTTTGTCAGTCGCTTCCCAAGGAAACTCTTCACGGCCGAAGTGACCGTAAGCGGCGGTTTTCTTGTAGATCGGTTGCAGCAAATTGAGCATTTCTTGTAGGCCGTATGGGCGTAGGTCGAAGTGCTGGCGTACCGCTTCAATGATGATCTCTTGTGATACTTTCTCAGTACCAAAGGTTTCGACCATGATTGAGGTTGGATCTGCGATACCAATGGCGTATGACAACTGAATTTCACAACGGTTAGCAAGGCCAGCCGCCACTATGTTTTTCGCTACATAACGCGCCGCGTAGGCTGCACTACGGTCTACTTTTGATGGATCTTTACCAGAGAATGCACCACCACCGTGACGCGCTGCGCCGCCGTAGGTATCAACAATGATCTTACGACCAGTTAAACCACAGTCACCCATTGGGCCGCCAATCACAAAACGACCGGTTGGGTTGATGAAGAATTTGGTCTCTTTGCTAAGCCACTCGGCTGGCAACACAGGCTTAATGATCTCTTCCATGACGCCTTCGCGTAGGTCAGCTGTCGAGATAGAGTCGCAATGTTGCGTTGAAAGAACGACTGCATCAATTCCGACAATTTTACCTTGGTCATATTGGAAGGTAACTTGAGATTTTGCATCAGGACGTAGCCAAGAAAGCGTGCCATTTTTACGCACTTCTGCTTGTTTTTGCATCAAGCGGTGAGCGTAGGTGATCGGTGCTGGCATCAGGATTTCAGTTTCGTTGGTCGCGTAACCGAACATAATACCTTGGTCACCGGCGCCTTGTTCTTTAGGATCGGCCTTATCAACACCTTGGTTGATATCAGGTGACTGTTTACCAATGGTATTCAAAACGGCGCAAGAATTGGCATCGAAACCCATCTCTGAGTTGACGTAACCAATTTCACGAACGGTTTGGCGAGTAAGCTCTTCAATGTCCACCCATGCAGAGGTAGTGATTTCACCACCAACCATGACCATGCCGGTTTTCACGTAAGTTTCACAAGCAACGCGCGCTTTGATGTCTTGTTCTAGAATCGCATCCAAAACTGCATCAGAAATTTGGTCTGCAATTTTATCTGGATGGCCTTCTGAAACGGATTCAGAAGTAAACAGGTGCTTAACCATGAGAGCTCCACTTTTAATCGTTGGACTATGGCAAGCTTCGCTCACCATCGTTATTCATTAGTTTATGTAGGTGTTTCTACATCTAGACGTCTATTCTAGTTTTGAATGGTCGAATTACAAGTTATTTTTACGCCTGTCTGTAAACCAAACGTTTGCTTAAATTTAGATGAAAAATTGGAGTTTGGTTTTTTATCCTAAAAATAAGCGCTAAAGAGCACTATTTCTCCAGTAAAACGTTTGCAGTGAGAAAAGTGCTTTGAGAGAATAGCCGCGCTATTTTCAGCCCATTTCCGTTAATTTGAATTCGCTTAATGCACTCAGGAGCAGACATGTCTTCCCGTAACCTTGTTTCTAATAAAGAACTCGCCAATGCCATCCGTGCTCTTAGTATGGACGGTGTTCAACAAGCTAACTCTGGTCACCCTGGTGCACCGATGGGTATGGCGGATATCGCTGAAGTTCTTTGGCGTGGCCACTTAAACCATAACCCACAAAACCCACAATGGGCTGACCGCGACCGTTTTGTGCTGTCAAACGGCCACGGCTCAATGCTGATTTACTCTTTATTGCACCTGAGCGGTTACGCGCTGTCGATTGATGATTTGAAAAACTTCCGTCAATTACACTCAAAAACACCGGGTCACCCAGAATACGGTTACGCGCCGGGCATTGAAACCACCACGGGCCCACTAGGCCAAGGTATTACCAATGCGGTCGGCATGGCGATGGCTGAAAAAGCACTGGCGGCGCAGTTCAACAAACCGGGTCACGACATCGTTGACCACTTCACTTATGTATTCATGGGTGATGGCTGTTTGATGGAAGGCATCTCGCACGAGGCGTGTTCTCTGGCGGGCACACTGGGCCTTGGCAAACTGATTGCGTTTTGGGATGACAACGGCATCTCTATCGATGGTCATGTGGAAGGCTGGTTCTCTGATGACACGCCAAAACGTTTTGAAGCGTACGGCTGGCATGTTATTGCTGCGGTTGATGGCCATAACGCTGAAGCGATTAATGCCGCGATTGAGGCTGC
>NZ_CAWPDB010000126.1:0-30466 GCF_963886625.1 Vibrio sp. V23_P3S9T160 | reverse complement strand
TGATCTGCTCCAGCTAGACTGGACACTTCATTAAGCGACATTTTGCTGTTCAAAGTTAACTGGGCTTAGATACCCAAGAGCACTGTGCCTTCTCGTCCGATTATAATCAACCTCTATGTACTCGAAGATCGTTTGGCGCATCTGGTCTCTCGTCATAATCGGCTCATTTTGGATTGCTTCAACTTTCATAGAATGGAAGAAGCTCTCAACACAAGCATTGTCCCAGCAATTTCCTTTCCTACTCATACTTTGTTTTAGATTATAAGCAGTTATGAGATCTCGATAATCTTTTGAGCAGTACTGACTGCCTCGATCACTATGAACGATAACCTGCTCGGGGAATCCGCGACGGAACAACGCCATTGATAGCGCATCACAGACCAGCGTAGCCGTCATTCTGGTATCCATAGACCATCCAATTACTTGTCTTGAGTAAAGGTCAATAATTACCGCCAAGTACAGCCAGCCTTCGCTTGTCGCTATATAGGTGATGTCTCCAGCCCATTTTTCATTCGGAGCAGATGCGCTAAAATTCTGAGCCAACAGGTTTGGAGCAACAGGCATTTGATGCTTGCTGTCCGTAGTGCACTTAAACTTGCGTGCAGCTTTCGGCGTTAAATCTTGACGCTTCATACTGGCAGCAATGGTTTTAACATTGTAGCGTTCACCGTTCTCAGACAGTTCTTTTTGGATACGCCTTGAGCCATCTCGGCCTTTGCTGTTGTCGAAAGCTTCTTTAACTTTTGTATCAAGCTGTTGGCGAATAGCCTCACGTTGGATGGCGTTGTGCCGATGCTTAATCCAGTAATAAAACCCACTTCGGGAAATCCCGAACACCTTAGCCATACGCACTATACTGAAGCACAGCAGGTGTTCGAGCATAAACTCGTAGCAATCTACTTTAGATTCTTCGCGAAGTAGGTGGCGGCCTTTTTTACAATTTCTAGCTCTTCAGCTTGCTCAGCCAACTGCCTTTTGAGCTTGGCAACCTCTGCGGTTAGCTCTTGCTCTCGCTGACTAGTACTGGTGTCTTTCTTCGAGTTCTTCCGCCACCCGTAGATTTGAGATTCGTGTAAAGAAAGCTGTCTTGCTGTCGCAGCTACTCCCACTTTATCTGCTAACTTCAGGGCTTCTGCTTTAAATTCAGGGGAATGTTTAATTCTAGTTTTCTTAGTTGTCATTGTTCACCTCGTTAGTGATTGTACTCACTTAACTCAGTGTCCAAAACTGCTGGGGCGGATCAAGTACCTAAAAGTCCTAGTGAAGCGAGTAAACGTGAGCTCGGACAAAGCTTCAAATCGTTTCCTGTTGATGTGGCTATTTTTGATCATCCATCGCATGTAGGCGACTATGAGCACTTACAGATTATTGTTGAAACCAAATCCATCGATAGAAAAGAAGGGATAAATCAACTAAAAATTTACATGAGTCTCGAACCTCATGTTCCGTTGGGTGTTTGGACAAATGGAACTGAAGTGACTCTTGTTTATAGAACTCCTGATGGTAAGTTTGATATTCAAGAAAATGCTATTCTACCAAAACCAACGGATAGTTTGATTCGTTCAGGAGCTTCAAAATTATATTGGGCAGATTTAGAAGAACCAACAACATCGGACTTGAAACGGGTTTTTAAGCGATTATTAAATGTTGTTGTGGCTCGTGATACTCGGAGTACGAGAAGGGACGACCAATTAAACAACTTATGTAATGTTATTCTTGCAAAACTGGAAGGAGACAAAGCAGCAAAGTACTCACCAGATCAACCCGTTCCTTTTCAAGTGTGGGATACTGAAGAAAATACTGATCAGAAAATTCGTGAACTGTTCAATGGAATGAGAAGGTCACACAAAGATCTGTTTGTTTCAGATACAGATACTGATATTCATCTAGATACACACACATTAAATACATGTGCATTCGAACTCTCCCGTTTTAGACTGATGGACACTTCTATAAGCGTAATTTCGGAAGCATTCCAAATTTTTCGTACGTCGAGCTTAAAATCTGAAGAAGGGCAATACTACACCCCTTATCCAGTAATTCGCAGTGCCGTCAAGTTGATGGAAATTAAGCCAACTGACTCAGTTCTTGATCCTGCCTGTGGAACAGGGGGTTTTTTGCTAGAAAGCTTCAGGCAATTGATTGATACTCATCCAGCAATGACTGAGAGTGATTCAATTAAATGGGCTAATAGGCATTTATACGGTGTCGATAAAGATCGAATAAATGTAAAGTTAACGAAAGCAATAATGTTAACAATTGGTGATGGTAGTACTCATACACATCTTGGTGATTCTATTCGCAAACATTTATGGAATGCACATTACCCAGAGCTTCAAGGTTCGTTATCTCCTAACTCGTTTACATGTATTGTTACTAACCCGCCATTTGGCAAAGGCTTAAAAGTATCAAAGTCAGACGCTAAAGCCGCTGGTTTAACCATTACAAGAAAACCAAAGAAAGAAAAAGACGGAACTACTACGTTTTCTAAAACAGTTCATGAAGAGAGAGAAATTGGAATTATTTTTCTTGAACGTTGTTATGAGTTATTAGCAACAAACGGTCGCTTGGGTATCATTTTGCCAGAAACATATATGTTCTCTCCTTCTTACAGCTGGCTGCGTTGCTGGTTGAAAGACCGCTTAGAATTACGTGGGATGTTGAACATCCCTATGGAAGCATTTCAAGGGTTTTGTCGAGCTAAGACAAATTTTTATATTTTTGAAAAGGTAGGTAAATAATGCATAAGCCAGCATGGTTCTCTACTGATAAAGTACTTATTGTAAATGCAAAGACTTGTGGCATAAACAAAGATGGTAAAGAGCAATATTTAGTAAATCCATCAACAGGTATTCGCTCATCATCAGAAATAGATGACACTTTAGCAGAGTGCTGCGACGCAATAATGCAAGGGGATTTCTCTAGAGATGAAATTATTTTTCATGATTATGATGATATGGTCGAGAAAGATGTTTATGTACCCAAGTATTATGACCATGCAACTCTGAAAGGGGTTGATGAATTAGCTCTTCGTTATAGTGACTTAACGTTGATGTCTTTGGGTGACTTACAAGAGCGAGGTGATATTAAGTTATTTGCAGGGCATGGTAGTCCTAGTTCTGATCAACGTTTAGGAATAATTCCGTATATCAAAGTTTCTGATTTACGAGCTGGACATGTCAATATTAACCCAACAAATATGATACCAGTTGATCTAGCAAAGAAATTTTGGAGAGGAGACCATTCAGGATTAAAACCATATGACTTAATCTCACCGGAACGAGCATCTAAAAATATTGGCGAATTTTGTGTATTGATGCCAGGGCAAGAGAAAGCTGTATTTACTAAAGAGGTGATCATTGTTAGGGCTGTTAATGAAGAATTATTTGATCAATTCTATCTGCTTTGGGCTTTAAGTTTAAATGAAGTAAAAGCTCAATGGGAGCGAATAGTTTTCATGCAAACAAACCGTGAAGATGTCGGGAAGCGTATGCTTGAAATTGAGATACCTGTTCCTAAAAATAGGGATTCGGCTGACGAATATTCTCTTCCATTTAAAAAATACTATTCTTCATTAGAAGAAAGTAGAAAAGAGTTTATCAAAGCTCTAACAGATAGCGAATTTAATCACCATATTCATCTTGGCGAGTAGCATTAGTTAGCGTCTGGTCCCAGCCATCCTGATTCTATCTTGAGTTATTGCTGGAAGAAAAAATTTTACGGACTCCTACGGGAGTCCAGTTAGTAATTTACTGGAGGATGCTTATAATCCTCTAGTATTCAAAGCTTCAGCTATTGAGTTTAACGATACTCCTGCATCGCGTATCTGAGTTACGATAAATCTCATTTTTTCTACAAATTGATCTGTACCAACAATTCAGAGAACGGTAGTGAGTAACTTTTTCAATACCTGAAGTTATCAACGAATTGCTAATGTTCGATTTGGCGAAAATGATTTATGTCCCATTACCCAATGAGACTCACGGCTGTCGCCTTATGCTCTGGCGCTAAGTGAGCATACCTTAGCGTCATCTTAAGGTCTGAATGGCCTAGCAGTTCTCGAACCGTATTCAAATCTACCCCCGCCATTACCAGCTTACTTGCGAAGTGGTGGCGGAGATCGTGAAAATTGAAGCCTTGAATCTGCGCCAAATCCAACACCGTCGCCCAAGGCTTTTTCACTTCTTTCAGTGGTACGCCGTTTTTCCCTTCAAACACATACCGTGATGTCTGGTTTTGCTCTCGCCAATTTGTGAGTGCGTTATAGGCTTCGTTGTTCAGCGGAACAATTCTCCCCTTCTTCGATTTGGCATTGCCGCCGCGTACTTGCACGTACCTTTCACTAAACGATACATCTGTCCATTCAAGGCTTAGCATTTCACCACGGCGAAAGCCTGTGTTCATGGCAAGCAAGATTAACGGCTCGACGTAATCCACGAACGTCACATCATCCAAGCTTGGGTACTTTTCATAGTTCCGGATTTCTCTATGAACATTGGCAGAACGGCGAGCAAGGCGGATATTCCAATCTCGCTCTTTAATGGCATGGCGTAACCGCTTTTCTTCGTTGTCGTTAAGGTAACGAACGCGGGTATTGTCGGCTTTGATGGTTTTCACTTTGCTCAGTTCGTGGGAATCAATCAGCCCCCACTCCACCGCACGCGATAACGCGCCTTTCAGTGTGTTCACGGAATCGTTAATCGTGGCGGCGGCTTTTCCTTGTTGGTGTCGTTCGCTTCGCCACTTCTCAATCTCCCATGCGGTGATTTGATCGAGTTCTTTGTCCATCAAGAAAGAAAAATGGCTTTTTAGGTGTTTAATGATGCGATGTGCGGTTTTGGGGTTTCTTGTCAGCAGGAACGGCAAATAGCGTTCATCAAGGTAGGTTGGTAACTTGATGTGTTTTCGACGTTGGGCTTCTTGGCGGACTTTCTTCTTAATATCTTGAACGTCGTTGCCTTGTGCCACTTCACCCGCTTTCGCTTTGGCGAGGTCTCGCGCTTGTGTTGGAGTGATGTCATTCGCGTTCCCCAATTTATAATTGACCTGCTTCCCCTCGAAGCGATAAAACAGGTAATAGAAGATGCGACCCGTTGAAGAAATCCGCGCATGAAAGCCGAGAATTTCGGTATCATTAATCCGCTTATCTTCGACTTTAAATTGCTTGATACTGGTCGTGGTGATCTTCTTTTTTATGGGCATATTAATCTGCTTCCTTGCACTTAGCCGCTCGCTCTGTGTAGCACATATGTAGCAGATTCATCATATTCCCATGAATTCCAGTGAACAACTAGATACACTGAGTTTCTTTCAATTTATTGATATTAAACGGTTATTTTGTACTTTCTTGTTCACTGCTGTACATGCTAATACACCCCTAAAACCGTCTCATAATCGATTGGTCCCCAGTTCAAGTCTGGGAGGGCCACCAAATTCTAGAAGGTTAGTAAGCGTAGTGTTTACTGACCTTTTTTGTACCTGACGATTTTGGTTCAGGTAATGGGTCAGGTAAGCCCCGATCACGCACTCTTCTCTGAATACCAAAAGGCGCAGCTGGATAATATCAGCTACGCCTTTTATTACGCTCACTGTTAAATTAAGCCATCGGTAAATAGGCCTGTGATTGCACAACAAACCAAAGTTGATCCATTACCGACTGCGACACTACTTACTCGCGATTGTTTCAAAAGCGGCTTCAGCATCAACCATTCCACCCGAGATCGATAGCGCACTGAATGGAACAAACGTTTCAGGTGATGATGGTTTTTTCACTAACAGCTCAGGATAACGACGGGCGCTATCAAGTAATAGAGCTTTGAGTTCTACTGCGGAGAGCTCTGGATAGCGTGACCACACCATAGCGGCAACGCCTGATACTACAGGTGCAGCCATACTCGTACCACTATAAGTGGCGTAGTTATTGCCTGGCGTAGAAGAGAGAATGCGATAACCGGGTGCAAAGATATCAACCGATTTTTGGCCATAATTACTAAAACTGGCGACAAAATCTTCATTCGCGTATTTCGCTGATGCACCTACGTCTATCCAAGTTGAAATAGGTGACGATTCGTAAGTATCGGCAAAACGATTAGGGAAGCTTGGTTTACTATCATTATCACTTTGGCTATTGCCTGCAGAATGGATGATTAACACACCTTTGCTGGCCGCATAACGAAACGCGTGATCAACTACAAATTTACGTGGTGAATAGCTTTTACCAAAACTCATGTTGATGATTTTTGCGCCATTATCCACCGCATAACGCACAGCATTAGCAATGTCTTTATCGCGCTCATCACCATTGGGCACCATACGCAACGACATGACTTTCACATCTTCAGATAAGCCGTCAATTCCGATACCATTGCGACGCTCTGCCGCAATAATTCCCGCCACATGCGTACCGTGTGATGCATCAGGCCCTTTTACATCATTATTTCCATACCCCTTTTCCCAAGGGTTGCTGATGTCATCTAAAACGATATCAGCACGAGGATCAAACTCAAGGTTGTAGTAGTAATCTAACGCATTTTTGTATCGGCTATGTCTGGATGCAAGGTAGTCAAACGAATACCAGTCGTCGAATAGTGTCAACAACGCTTGAGCAGCGGAGACAACTTCAGGGTTCGGATGTGACAGTAAAATGAGCAAACCTTCGGCCGTAAAATCTTTATGCTGAGTCAGGGCTGAGATTTGCGATTTATATTGATTCGCTTGCTCAATAGCATCAGTGACCTGCGCGAGCAGGGTTTGGTTACTCTGAACCTCGGCTAGATATTCCGTTTCTATTGCTTGGTAGTAAGCACGTTTTTGCTCAGGTATCCAATCATTGCCTTCTAATAAATCCAGGTATTTTTTGTACTCACGCGTCAGCTCTAATGTATCGTAATCCACATTGATACCAAGCGAGTTGCCTAAGAAATTCCAACCATACACATCATCAATATAGCCATTACCATCATCATCAATGCCATTGTTTGGGATTTCTCCCGCATTAACCCATAACTTGTTCTTTAGATCTTCGTGTTCAATGTCCACGCCCGAATCTAACACCGCCACGATAACAGGCTGAGGTTTAAGAGGGGGCATCAAGGATTCATACACATAATCCGATCCAACCCCTTGGATAGAGGAATAGTTAGCCGAGAGATTAAACCAATCCCCACGCTGTTCAGAACTCCCAATCATACGCATGAAAAACAAACGAGGTTGGATAGCTTGTGGAGTATAGTCTTCAACAATATTACCTTTTATATCTTTAATAAAAGGCGAATTAATTGGGGTGGGTTCCACACTGACGTTTGCCGAAACCGATGCTGAAACGAGTATTGCTGCAGCAAGAGCAGAATATTTGTATCCTTTATTCATTTTATTACATCCTATTTAATGCGCTTAGAAAGCGACCAAAAAGATAAAACGCAATACAATGAAAATCATTCACAACAACAATAAAACTATACACCCATCTCACTATTGTGAATGCTTTGTGCTGAAAATTTGATCTAAGCACCATTGATATAATGGTGAATAGAAACTCACAAGATATTGATAAATCTATACTTTAACGGCATAAGGACGATCATTAACAAGTAAAGTTCGATAGACGGCATCTCAACTTTCAGGCTTGAATCCTAGCGATGGAGTAGAGATAAACACCGTCTAGATTTTACTGGCTTGTAACTAAATCGAATAATCGAATAATCGAATAATCGAATAATCGAAAACGATGATCTCTTCAAGCAAAGGACGAAAGATATCCTTTAGCGCGTTATGCTCTGGATGAGGTAGATAATTTTGGCGTGCTTGCTCATCGGTAAATGTCATTAAAACGCTGTGAGTATAACCTTGGTTTTTACCTTCAGGGCTGTCGTTCATGCCCCACTCAACAGCAGCGACCCCCTCAATTTTCTCTGGCATGGCTTCAAACAGCGACTTGAGCTGTTGGATGTTGGCAGGCTGAGCTTGTGGTTTGAATTTGATTAATAAGATATGGCGGATCATTGTTCGCTCCGTTTCTGTCCGTAGAATTTCTTTTCATAAAGAGGGATAACGCTGGCTCACTGGTGCTAACGGTGCTGCGCTTAAAACAATAAAACGGCACTCAAGGTTTGAAGCGCCGCTTTATTGATTAAATGGACTACAACCTTAACCAATATTGACCGATGAGCCACCAATAATTACGCCACCGCAGTCAACGGCATCGCCGACTCGCGCGGCGGGCTTGCCATCAATCATAACGCTACCCGAGCCCCCTTTAATTGCACGTGGGTGGCTTGGGTTGTTCGGCTTATCATGAGGCTCTAGCGGGTCCCCCAGCCTTGCCACTGCTTTGCCATCAATTTTTACCGTCGGTGACCCAGCGGTGATCGGCGTCGGAGGAAAACCATCATGATCGGATCCGATATCTCCTACTAATGCACCATTTGCCATTGATTTGCTCCTTATCAGATTCGTTGACTAAGCTTGTTGCGATGTTGTTTTTACCCTAAGGGCTTAGGTAGTTTATGCCGTATTATATCGGCTAAAGTATTCGCCTTAGCAACTAATCCACCCAGTCATCACGGCTAGTAAAACCATCGATATAAACCATTGGCGTTATGTCACTCATGAATAACTTAACGTTTTTATTTATCTTTGCCTTTTCTTCTTCATTAAAATTACGGGAACTAAACATATATCCTCCAGACAATTCTTTATAGAGAGCATTATAGAAATATTCATCCTCACTCCCTTCATTAGAACGATGGTATTTATATTTCACTGCACTTGTAGAACCAAGGTTTAAACCTAAACCTCTCAATCTTTCACTCTCTTCCTGTGCAGTTTCCTTTAAGAAAAAGGCCAAGTCATTTACAGCGGGAATATAATTATGATTAGCCGAAATAGTTAACAAATCGATGGCTAACTGGTACTGCTCTGGTGTTTTAGCTTCGTACTTATCTTTACCCTGTGGGCGAACTAAGATGGTATTGACATAATCCATCAACGGTTGGTAATAATGTGCTTGAGAAAAGCGAATCACCTCTTGAATATACTGAGCTCTAGTTTCTTTCGATTGTTCTAACTGTTGCTGTTTTAGTAAAAAATATTGAGCGCGCAGATCGCCTTGCTCAGCGAGTTGTTGAAAACCCTTAATCGCAAGATTCATATTACCTTCATTACAGATATTAGCCTCAGAGGATGATTTATTACCGAGCAACTCCGCCACTTGCTGATCTAACTTTACATTGCCTAAGTAAGCACAACTTTCTCCCTTCTCGGATAGCTCTAATGCAGCATAAGGGTTGCCCTCAAGTAGTGATTTCTGTAGTAATGAAATAACTTCTCCCCTCTTCTGAATGCTCATTAAATTTATTCTGGCATACCACACCATGGCATCAGTGTCCCCTTGCTCAATCAAAGGTCTTAATATCTCAGGGTTAACAGAGCCATGCTGCAATCTGATTAAATAATCGTACATCTTATCTCCAGGCTTTACAGTGCTCGAAATATAAGGATCATCTGATTTTTTATTAATATTCTCGGTAATAAATGGTTGAAATAGGGCAATATCATCTTGTGGATTAGGCTTGCAAGCAACCAGCCCAACCATAACGCTCAGCAGCAAGACAATACGGACAAGCCGATTAAAATAAAGCGTCATAAATACTCCAATTAATAATGATTTCATTCTTTTTCACTAGCTCACTATGAAACTCTGCGTCTTGCCATACTTGCACTTTTTGGCCTACCTCCGGATTTTGCACAACACCGATCGGATAAGCAAAATACTGGGTTGGCTTTTTAATTCCCACTAACAGACCGCTTTGGTACGATTCATCATAACGAGTTAGCACCATATTTTTGCAAAGCGTTTTACTCGCTTTATCAAAATCTTCAGAAATTCCCTTATCCCTACTTAAGTCAGAAGCTGTCACAAACCTTGCCAATCTAAGCCACTGCGCTTGATAGGTTTGCCATTCGACCTGATGGTCTTTTTTGCCTGCGGGAAGTTTCCCCATCGCAATCAAGGTTTCTTTCCACTGTCTCTGGTTGGCTTCCTCACCAACACTCTCATCAGCTTCTAGCCATTGCATAATTTGTACGATTGCTTGTGCTTGAAGTTGATTCGCTTCATGCTCAATTCTGGATTGACCTTGAACTAAACTGCCTAAAATATTGCAAATCGTTTCAGGAGGTAACTTTATAAGCCAAACTCTCATTCTTTCTTTTTCTATTTGATCTACCGTGTTTATACGTTTGGCTAAAAACGGCGCATATTCTTTACTCAGTACCTGTTGCTTATAATCAGCCAATACAGTCACCGGCATAAGTAGCACCTGCACCAAAGGTAAACCTAAGGCTAAACCAATGGTCATTAGGTTATTGAGTTCGTTAAAACTATCGTTGACTCCATTGGCATCCGCTTCTCCAAAAATCGCTAGGCGGCGGAAATGGCTCTGTTTTAATACCCCAAGCAAGCAGCCAATAAACTCATCGACTGCGTTGGCATCCAGATTAATCGCCACTTTACCACTACAACCGGGCCCAACCACTAAGCCTGCTGAAGCCACTAAGATGATAACTCCACCTTGAAACAGTAAACGAAACTCAGCATGATAGCCTGCGCCAAATGAACCAGACAGCTTGCCATCAATCGAACCTAATTTTTTCGGTGCCTTTGGTCCTTTACTCTGCGTAACACACTTAGCCTCTGGAGGGGCCCAGTAAACCGTAGCACCTAAAGTGCCACCTGCTTCTACTCCGGCAAACGCATCAACAGAAACAGCGGCTTCCCCTGCATAGCCAGCAGCTCCCGCACTTGCTAAGTTCGCTCCGGGCAGAGCATAACCATTATAGATATTGGGATCAAACAGCCCTACC
Organism: Vibrio sp. V23_P3S9T160; assembly: GCF_963886625.1. NCBI lineage: Bacteria > Pseudomonadati > Pseudomonadota > Gammaproteobacteria > Vibrionales > Vibrionaceae > Vibrio > Vibrio sp. V23_P3S9T160. Next base: position 19,603 of record NZ_CAWPDB010000126.1, on the reverse strand, counting down.
GTGCTGCCTTTAATGCCAAAACCTTCACTCACATCACTCGGGCCGATTGCCAACTTAGCACTCAATTGGCATGAAGCGGCCGCCAGACCATAAACTGAACCCGCAATACAAACCCGCAGGTCACCTGCTTTATATGTATGTTCATGATCGTATTTATCGATATAAGTTAAGTTAACCCCATGCCCTTTCACTTTTTCGACCTGCTCTTCCTTCACCATTTTATTTTCTGGTACAAGCGGGAGCCAAAATGAAAAACTGAGCTGACCTTGCAGGGCGGTAAATTGAGCCGAGATGGCTTCTGAGCCGCCGATATCGATATCACCTCGTTTTTTAATAAAATCTGGATAGGAGCTTAAAGGGGTATTAAGTTCGGTCTCCGCCTTGGTTGATAAACGCAGCAACTGCGCTCCAGCGTCAACAGAATAGGCGGACGTTTCACCATTCGGACCAATACCGCCTTGGTAATGATAGCTATCTTGCCAAAAAACAGTATCAAACTCAGCACTGGCTTTTAATGGCATTAAATCTACTGTACTTTCAGGCTTGGTGAGCGCGTTGAGCGCGTCCTGCACAGACCCTGCTTCTACAATGTTTTTTCCATTCGATTGTGGCGAATTGAAGGTAATTTTTTCAGTAATGACTCGAACGTGCCCCGCAGCTAAGGCAGACAGTGGATCTTCATTAGTTTCAGGTATTAACCAGTGTGGGCCTCGGATGTAAAATACTTTACCATCTGAGAGCAAACAGCACTCCACCGCTTGAATATCGTTGGTTCCGGCTTTATTGATAAAGCCTGACTTATGCTTTTCCTTGGGTTTAAATGTAGTTTCATCCCATAACAAGGTAAGAGCTGGCGGCATCTGGCTCGCGTTACCCAAAGTAAACACTAATCCATCAGCGCCTTGTGCTGCCTTTTTTTGAGCCTGAGATTTTAGGTAATTTAACCGAGCTAAAGCGATTTTTTTAACCCAAAGTAATTGCCTAAAAAGTTCATCAATAGGTGTTGAACTGCTAGTGCCAAGGAGTTGTGACAGTGCTTTTTTGTGCTTAATAACCGTGGCGTCAACGACCGCGATCAGTGCTTTTGCCGTGAAGTAAGACCACGCCGCAGGTCCTTTAATAATTCTATCGAGATTGGCGTCCAAACTATCATTGTCAAATTTATCACCTGCGGTTTCCTTATATAACGCCTCGATCAATTGACTGTCATTGATGATGTCTAAGGCATCCCCCGATTCTCGCCATTTCTTCACTTTTTTTAATGCTTCGGGACCACAAGCTACGCCTGACTCACCTTCTAATTGGTCTAAGGTTAGACATTGCTCTTTAACGACTAAGCCATAATGGTTGATGTTTTTTAAGTTTATCGCACACACAAACAGCTTTTGTTTATCAAGAAATGCTTGCTGCTCTTTACTATCGAGCGTAGACATGCGAGAGCGTTGCTCTAAAGCTTGCTGCAACTGTGTTGGCCACTGCTTTAAATAAGCACGAGACTGTTGATAACTGCTGCGAAGCAATTCTTGATCTGATTTATCACGGTTTAGGTGCACTTGCTGTATCCAAGATGCCAAGTTCTTTTGGTGGCTACTGGTAAAATATTCGAGTTTTTTATCATAAATAAACTTGCTGCCATCATCTGCAACATGATTTTTTGCCGCTTTTTCAGCGGCTTTTTCTAGGCTTTCGACCTCTTTTTCAATTTTTTTAATCACCAGTGTCCGTAACTGTTGATTAATATTTTTTTCGAACAAAGGACCTTCTGGTGATGGCCGATATAAAGAGCCGAATTTTCCGTAGTATAAATGGGTGTTTTTTGCTTGCTCTCGATTAGATAACTTCTCACGAGTTTCTTCCAGCGACACGCCAATCAGCCTAGCCACTGTGATCAGATAATCATTCGGATTGGTCCCATCAACTCTGAATGCTTCATTTTTAATCACCAGCTTGGCAAGCAGCAGTGCCTGATATTTTTCAGCATCATCTGACGTCATAAACTGTTCGTGAACTTTGGCGGCAAACTTTGAGATCAACCCCAACTTATTGAGGTTCTTCATCGTAGCTTCTGAATCATTCTCAACAATGGCTTGCGCCATGTGCGCCCTCTCTTCCTCAACTTTTTCTTTTGCTTGCTTAGTCAGCGCATACCAAGCTTTTTTACCCGTTTTAGGATGAGCAGGAACATACAAAATATCCTCGTATTCCTTGGGCGATTGACACGTATCATTTCCACCGTTCACAACCGTTGGCGGCTCAACCAATTCAATACGCGAACCGTCAAATTCAATTGGCTTGGTTAGATCTGACGGCAGTTTTAAAACGTTACCTTCATAAATCAGATTGGGATCTTTAATTTGTTCGCTGTTAAGTTTGATTAACTCATCGATAGAAATATTGAAACGCTGAGCAAGTAAGCTTAAGCAATCATTTTTTAAAATCGTATAGGCATTATTGGACATGTTTATACCCACTGCTTAAAGATAGGAGAGGTCAGAGTAGCAGGTTGGCTTTGCTCTGGCTGAATAGGTGAATGATGAAGCGTTTGCCGTTGACGTGCATGATTAACCCAATGAATGGCTTGAGCTGAACCTAAAAGGGTCTCAATATCGATGTCATTAAGTTGCGATGCAGCCTGATTCCAAAAGACATTGGTATAAAAACGCAAAAAGCAGGCTTTATTGTCGATCTTAACTTGGAGTAATGACTGTAAATGCTCACTAAATGCAGAGCCATCTTGACTCGCATCAAGCTCAAAAATAACCGAGCTTGAATCGAAGTAAGGCAGCGTTAACCATTTATCTAATGCTGTCTTATCGCTACCCAAATTAACAACTAATGGGCTTTGGTCATTCAAATAATCAAAATCTGAACCAGCAAATAATACAATCGCCTGCTGAACAGCCATATTCCTAGTAAGAACATCAATCGCATCAGGAATACGAATGGTATCAACCACTAACCAATAATTAACAGCCTTGGGTTGATTCATGAGGCACCTCGTTCGCACGGACAATCTTCTCGAGGACATGACCCATCACTTTGTTTTTGACACATTTTTGCCATGGGCACATTCGCAATAGACAATGTGGACATGGTTGCTGCTGATAGTTGTAATGGCAATGGGTTTGGTGCTGGCGGTGCAGCAATCATTTGATTCGGCAACGCCGCTACAACACCGCCATAACCCGAGCCGCTGCCTGCGCTGCCGCCGGAGTTAAGGTTGATCGCAGGCCCGACTAGGTGCACACCGCCGCCATCCACTTTGATAAAACTGCCCGCAGCTTTGATGGTGATCTCATTACCCGCATCTAACACCAACTTATTGCCTGCTTTAAGGTGCACTTCATTACCTGAATCAAAAACCGTTTTTTCACCGATTTTTTGGTGCAGTGAACCACCCACGTCAAGGCTATGATCTAACGCTATTTTCTGACGGCTTTCGCCCTCGACCGTTAGGTGTTGGTTATTTTTGATGTGGCCGAACTGGTCGTTATCCACTGTCAGGTGTTTATCGTGTTTGATGTGGGTGGTGGCATCATTAAGCACTAGCGCTTCATAGTCTTTTTGCGCGTGCAGGTAGATTTTCTCTTGCCCTGCTTGATCTTCAAAACTCAGCTCATTAAAGCCTTCCCCTTGGTGGGTTTCACTACGCAGTACGGTTTTGGTTTTGTTATCTGGCAGTGTGTAGGGCGCTTTATTGGTGGCGTGATAAGCGCGGCCCGTGACGATGGGTTGATCCGGATCGCCATTTAAAAAATCGACAATCACTTCATGGCCAATTCTTGGGATAGCCATCATGCCATATTGGCTGCCAGCCCAACCTTGCGACACCCTCACCCAACATGAACTGTGTTCATCGCCGTTAGAATATCTGTCCCATGGGAAATGCAGTTTAACGCGGCCATACTCATCGCAGAAGATCTCTTCGCCATCGGGGCCAACCACATGGGCGATGCATGGGCCATCCACTTGCGGCTTCGTGTACGGTGTTGCGCGCCACGTTACATCGGCTGGGATCAAGGTAAATTGGTTACTGTAGGTTGTTGCACCGCTACCGCCAGACTCTTCTAATGCTTGCGGCTGCTGGCCTTGATGGTTTACTTGCACCACAACCCAATCTCGGTTCGCGCTGTCGTCTAAATGCTCGACCAAATCAAACAGGGTTCCGGCTTGCAAACGCGCTTCATTGCTTTGGCCTTGTGCGGTACGCGCCTGCCTTCTTAGGTACTCTAAACGAATTTGGTTAAACGCTTTACCGCTCTCATCGTCTTTAAAGCGGCCCGGAAAATCAAAATGTTCATAGTCGGTCTGCTGGTAATCCATCGCGGTGCCGAGTGCACTTTGCTTAAAACCGTAAGTCGGTTTTTTAAAGCTGTAATCCGCCAATTGGCTTTCCGCCACTTGCGATTGCGTATGGCTGATTAAGTTGGAAATGTAAGGCGTATCAGCGATACCACCAGACAGCACATTGTAAGGGATCGGTGTATCGAGCTTCGTTAAGCTTTGGCTGTCGTCACTGAAAATGAGGGTATGTTTACCTTCTTCATGCAGGAGGTGGTAGACCAAGCCCTCTTCGGCGGCTAAGCGGTGTAAAAAGTGGATATCAGTTTCACGGTACTGTACGCAGAATTCGCGCTGAAGACATTCTCGTTTAAGTGCGAAGGCGTAGTCGTCAATGCCCATTTCTTGCAGCACAATGGAAAGAATTTCAGGTACAGTTTTAAGCTGGAAGATGCGGCTATTTTGGCGCAGCGACAAGCGCTCTAATGCAGGCACTAAAGTGAGTGAGTAAAAGGTGTGATGATGACCAATATCGCCTTTACTGAACTGGCGCACGATGCCATGCACGCGCTGCACCACCCCGCCATTACGAAAAATCGTTAGCTGAGCCGTTTTGTCGACGACATCGATTGCACTCAAAGTTGATTGACGGCTGGCTAGCTCAATGTGGTAACGAAACCCATAACAAGGCTCGCCATTGGCCAGCACACTCTCCGATAAGGATTCTTGTCCTTGGTATTCTCGCACCACAAATGCATCGTCGGCGAGCCCATCAACCTTTAACGTAAAATTCAGCGTGGCCATCTTCCATCCTCTTTACACTAGAAACAGCAAAGCCTTAAGCAAGTCACACTCATTGAATGCACTTTGCTTAAGGCTAAAAAGGTGGCTGGCCGGATTGGCTTTGCTTACGCAACATCAGCCAGCCACCCAAATCAAAGCTTACGCTTCTACTGGTTTGCGCCAGTCATCTGAACCTGAAGTACCAGCGTTCACATGATCCCACAGGATTTTACGGTAAGACATAGAAACCGTAACGTTTTGCGTGAAGTCGCCGTTCGCAGGATCTTGGCAGTGTGGCATTTCGCAATGAATGTCCACGATAGACGCGCTTTCAAGTTTAGTGGTGAAGAAGTTCTCTTGTTTACCTTCGATAGAAGTGCGGTACCATTTTAGCTCAACCGATTTCATCTTCTCGCCAGACGCCAACGCGTTATAAAGAAGAGGAACCGCTTTATTTAGCGCAACGGTGAATTTGAATGGTTTGTGAACACGTTGACCAGAAGGCTGACCTGATTGTGGGTCAGTCGGTACTGTCACAACGTGGTCAAACATTTGAACCAACATTTGATCTTCATGACCTTCAACGAAAGCATCGCCGATAGAGTCAGTAGAAAGAGCGCCTGCAGTGATGAGACCCTGAGTTTCGCCTTCGATAGAGATATAACATGGAGTTGGCATGACTTAATCCTTATTCAGTAAGAAAAAGCGATGGAAATTGCATCGCGTTATGTAATGTTTCTTAAAGCAAAGGGGATGCCAAAACAAAAATAGTTAAATTTCAATCAATTAGATTATAAGCTTTCATTTTCGAGCAAGAACTTGCTCGTCCGGGTAGAAACTTGCTCGTATCAAGCAAGTTTTCGCTGCGATTTCGCAATACGTCACTCTGTATCGCTTTTCCTAATCTAGCCACAATCTGCGGTAGATAACCTGGGCCACCTCCACTAGAATGCGGATTGAACACATTTTTACTTTGGTTGTATGCTCAAACTATCCAACACTATTGAACTGGCAGACTGGGAAATCGAACTTACTGCGATTCGTGCAGCCGGAAATGGCGGGCAAAACGTCAATAAAGTCTCCAGTGCGATCCACTTACGTTTTGACATCAGACGCTCAACGTTACCGGACATCTACAAACAAAAATTACTCGAAAGACCAGATTCCAGAATGACCAAAGAGGGCGTTATTGTCCTCAAAGCGCAATCTCACCGCACCCAAGAACTGAATAAAGAAGATGCCCTCAAACGTCTCAAAGAGATTATTCTTTCTGCGATGGTGATAGAAAAAACACGCCGGGCAACCAAACCGACAAAAAGCTCTCAACGTCGGCGAGTTGACGAGAAAAAACGAATCGCGGCTAATAAATCACTGCGCGGTAAAGTTTCTTTTTAAGTGAACAGATGGGACGCAAAGATAAAGAAAAGGGATAAGGATGCCACTCTCGCGCTAGAAACAGCAACGGGAGCACGAAGCTCCCGTTTATTCCAGATCAGCAAAACAAAGGTTCAATTGACATTTTTATATTTTGTACCGCCCTTATAAGCTAGCACCAAATAAGCAGCACCAAAACAAAACCAGTTCATTTTGTGAGCAGAAAATGATTTATTGTTGCTAAAAAATCATTGTTGCATCAAAGATTCTAGTTCATCTCCAATTTGAGACGGATTTCATTAAACTGTAAAAAAAGAGCAATCAATTACTCACTTAAGCGCAGCCAGATTGTCATCTTCCCTCTTTAGCATAAGCACAAAGCATAAAATGCGAGGTTGCTATGCTCACGATAAGCCCTTTTAAATTACCGAGAAAAACGCCGTTTGGACTAGGTGAACACTTCACTGAGTGGGCTACAGGCCTAACTCGTTTAGATAAGTTTTATGCACAACGCCCACCCCATTGCGATACCGCAACATTTTTGCGTTTTACGTTAGAGGTATTGGGTATTGACTATCAAGTGGTGAAAGGATCATTAGCTCAAGTACCCACTCAAGGCGCGACAGTCGTTGTTGCAAATCACCCACTTGGTTGTGTGGAAGGCGTTATTCTGGCTGAGATGCTGCTTTCAATTCGCTCTGACGTGCAGATATTGGCCAATCACTATTTAAAAACCGTACCAGAGTTAGATTCGCTGTTTATTGGTGTAGATGTTTTTGAAGGCAAAGCAGCGCAAAAAGCGAATATGCAAGCCTTGAGAGCCGCCAATAAACACCTTGCTCAAGGTGGGCTGCTATTGATGTTTCCTGCGGGCGAAGTGTCACAACTGGTTGATAGTAAAACGCAGAAACTGGAAGACAAACAGTGGAGCCGTTCAGTCAGCCGACTGATACAAAAGCATCAAGCGACGGCGTTACCTGTATTCATCAACGGGCAAAATTCGAAACGCTTTTACGTGGCTGGAAAAATCCACCCGCTACTAAGAACGTTAATGTTGGGCCGTGAACTGCTCAATAAAAAGCATCAACGTATCGAAATCGCCATTGGCGATGCGATCAATCATAAAGAAATCCAACATCTGTGTGATGAGACGCTGGTCAGCTATTTAAGGCTCAACACCTACCTTTTAAGTCACATCAACCCAACAAGGCGCAATAAAACCAATGATGAGCCGTTACAATCCATTGCACAGCGGCTCCCCCTAAGCGCTTTGTTACACGATATTGAGCAGCTTTCTTTTTCTGATCATCTATTAAGGCATAACGAATTCGATGTGTATTGTACCAGCGCAGAAAACATCCCCTCGCTACTGCACGAAATAGGACGAGTGCGAGAGCACAATTTCAGGCTGGTAGGTGAAGGCACTGGCACCGAGCTCGATATCGATCAATACGATCGCAACTACCTGCATCTATTCATTTGGGATCGCGAAGCGCAGAAATTGGTCGGAGCTTACCGTTTAGGCTTAGTCGACCGTATTGTGCCGATAAGCGGTATTGCAGGTTTGTACTCACGAACGCTGTTTCAGTATGACCACCGCTTTCTCAATACCATAGGTAATGCAATTGAAATGGGGCGTTCAGTCGTCGACATCGAGTACCAAAAAAGTATGGCTCCGCTATTGCTGCTTTGGAAGGGAATCGCAACCTATGTGCACCGAAACCCGCACTATACGCACCTATTTGGCCCCGTAAGTATCAGCAATGATTACAGTGAAAGTGCGCGCCGTTTATTAGCCGATACAATGATGCAGCACTACTACAATAACCAACACGCCCATTTGGTTGAGGCAAGTAACCCACTCCCGGCCCAACAAGCGCCTTGGAATGCGAGTTTGCTGAGCGCATTGGCTGATTTACAACTGCTTTCCAAAGTGATTGCTCGGTTAGATGAAGGAAAAAGCGTACCGGTGCTACTGCGTCAATACCTCGGTTTAAATGGCAAGTTAGTCAGTTTTAACGTAGACCCTGATTTTAATGATTCGTTAGATGGCTTGATTGTGGTCGATTTACGCAACGTTCCGGTGCGCAGCTTAAGCCGCTACATGGGCACCAAAGAAGCATACGAATACTTCACCCATCACGCGCTTTAACCCTGTGGTTCGGGTTGTTTATAACTCCTCTTTTTAAGGGGAGATATCCCTATAACACACTCCCCCAACCTAGCACTCCTTTTGAAGAAAACAGAGCTGAGTTTCGCATGTTGGATAGCACTATCAGGGGCGCTTTCAAATTAAAAATGGCTTACTCCCAACGCTCACAAAACTGATTTCCTCCCCGGAGGTACAGAACGTTTATCAACTTCCGCTCTAGAGCATAACTGAGCCTATAAACTATACATCCAGTGGAATAGTGGTATTGGTCATTTTAGCGACCAGTCCACCAATTCGTTTGCGCATCTCACGTCTATCCACAATCATATCTAGAGCACCATGTTCTAAGAGGAATTCACTTTGCTGAAAGTCCTCTGGTAGTTTTTCTCGAACGGTTTGTTCAATAACTCGGCGTCCTGCAAATCCGATCCTTGCTTTCGGCTCACCAATGTTAATATCACCCAACATGGCGACACTTGCAGATACCCCCCCATAAGTTTGATCGGTCAGCACAGATATGTAGGGTAACTTAGCCATTGATAACTGATTCAAGACAGCACTGGTTTTAGCCATCTGCATCAATGCGATGAGTGATTCTTGCATTCGAGCGCCCCCACAAGCAGAAAAGCATACCAATCCACAATTTGCATCAATAGCCGTATTAATAGCCTTAACGAAGCGTGCGCCTACCACTGCCCCCATTGAACCAGCCATAAAAGAGAATTCGAATGCACAGGCCACAATAGGTAAGCCCATTAGTTTTCCTTTCATTGCAATTAACGCATCTTTTTCTCCTGTACTTTTCTGGGCGAGAACAAGACGCTCCTTGTAGCGTTTTAGATCCTTAAAATTCAGCAAATCTTTCGGCTCATATTCACTGGCAATCTCAATTCGCTCTGCTTTATCCAAAAAGCTATCTAATCGGCGGCGAGCTGACATCCTCATATGGTGATCGCATTTTGGGCACACATCTAAATTTCCCTCGAGGGCTATACGGTACAAGATCTGGTCACAGGACGGACATTTAATCCATACTCCCTCGAGAATCGGCGCTTTATGTGTACTGATGATCTTCTTCTTATCTATTAACCTTTCTAACCAACTCATGGGATGCCTCACTAGGTAACTTAGTGAGGAACATTGTATAAGCCAACTTCTGGTAATAAAGTGGTTTAAATGGGTTTGATAATCCAACTTAATGGGATTAAATGAGATGCTTGATAAGATTGATCAGCAGTGGCTAAAAAGTTTTCACTGCGTTTATGAGAACAAAAGCTTTAAACGAGCCGCGGAATTTCTATCTTTACCGACATCAAATGTCAGTCGCCATATCGCTTTACTCGAAGAACGGCTAGATATAAGACTATTTGACAGAACCACACGCCGAATCGCTCCGACAGACGCAGGAGAACATCTTTACTTACGCACACAGCCGTTGCTAGACAAACTTAATGATGCTCTTGAGGAAGTGGCACTGCACTCCCATGAAGTCATGGGTCAACTGAGAGTGTTGATGCCTGATGCACCAGCTTTAGCCCAAGCAGTGGTTTCGTTTTGTACTCAACATCCCTCAATTTCATTATGTTGCGATACGAGTCTTAGCCCTAAAGAGGATTTGTTTGATCGGTTTGACATCATTTTAAGCTTTCATCGAGGAAGCCTCGAAGACACTAATTGGGTCGCGAAGAAGGTTAAATGTTGGCCAAGTGCGGTGGTGGCATCTCCCACATTCCTTCAGACTACGCGAAGACCTTTCCAGATTACCGATTTGAAACATGTTCCTTGTATAAGTAGTTTTACGGCGTTAAACGGGACACCGTGGGTATTTAAAAACGCTAAAGGTGAGCTGACAACCCAAAAGGTAAAGTCTTCATTTAAAGTCAATAGTGGACATCTAGCTAAATTAGGTGCGTTAGCTGGTTTGGGGTTCGCGATATTGCCAACCGAATCTTGTCGTAATGAGATAGAGGTAGGTTCTCTGGAAATAATAAAAATGGAGTACGAGCCTGAAGATTTGGTTTTATATCTCTTTTACTCTTCCAGAAAACACTTGGCAAAAAAGATCCCGATATTTATTGAACATTTACAGCGCCACGCAAATTTAGATAAAAGTCTATAGGAAGCAGAATAAGTTCCGTTAAAGACTTCACCTAAACCACTTCTTTAAAGGCAGAGGCTTTGCTAATCGAAATGATATGCAAATTTAGGCTGCTTAGCATACGCGGTATGACTAACGACATTATTAGAAAGTACGCATCAGTTTTGAATGGTCAGTCATTAGGCATGAATCGGACAATATTCTGCGAAGGAAGAGCATCATTTTGTTACGCAAACTCGTAATGGGACAAAAACTGTTTTAGCAAACTGCATCCATTATAATAAATGGCTTACTCCCAACGCTCACAAAACTGATTTCCTCCCCCTAAAAGGGGGAGGAACAAAAGCGTTATGAGCTTCTACTTTGAAGCATTAAGTGGCAGAAGCGGGGTTGTGCTGAATCGCTTGTTTACATCACTTGAGCCAAGTATTTGAGCAGAGAAAAACGATGATACTTTATTCTACTCACACGACAATATGCGCTCTAACCACCTTGTATCACTCAACCGTTACGGCTTTGGCCAGGTTACGAGGTTGGTCGACATCCGTACCTTTGATTAAAGCAACATAATAAGAAAGAAGCTGCATTGGAATGGTGTAGTAGATCGGCGCGGTAATTTCACTCACGTGTGGCATGGTGATGATTTTCATTGTTTCATCAGCCGCAAAGCCAGCGTCTTGATCGGCAAACACATACAGCAAGCCGCCACGAGCACGTACTTCTTCAATGTTCGATTTTAGCTTCTCTAACAGCTCGTTATTTGGCGCGACCACGACAACGGGCATATCAGCGTCAATCAGTGCTAATGGGCCGTGCTTTAATTCGCCCGCTGCGTATGCTTCAGCATGAATGTAAGAGATTTCCTTCAGCTTTAATGATGCTTCAAGCGCGATAGGGTAAAACTCACCACGACCTAGGAATAGAGTGTGGTGTTTATCTGCGAAATCTTCAGCCAGTGCTTCAATCTGCTTTTCATAGGCAAGGGCGGCATTAATCTGTGCAGGCAGTGCATGCAGTGCTTCAACAATTTCCGCCTCTTTTTCTTTATTAATGCACTGCTTTTGTTTACCAAGAGCGGTCACTAACATCAGCAAGGTTGCCAGCTGAGTAGTGAAGGCTTTGGTTGATGCCACACCAATCTCTGTTCCAGCGCGAGTCATGAATGCAAAGTCAGATTCACGAACCAGCGAAGAACCCGCTACGTTACAAATAGTCATCGCGGCCATGTAGCCTTTTTCTTTCGCCAAGCGCAAAGCGGCTAAGGTATCTGCCGTTTCACCGGATTGAGAAAGCGTGATCAACAAGCTATTTGGACGAGTGACAAATTTTCGATAGCGGAATTCAGAGGCAATTTCCACATCGCAACTCACGCCTGCCAATGCTTCAAACCAGTAACGCGCTGTCATGCCTGCGTTGTACGACGTTCCGCAAGCGACGATTTGTACATGTTCCACTTGACTAAGAATTTCGGCAGCGTTCACGCCAATGCTTTCTGTCACTACGCTGTCTTTGGTGATGCGGCCTTCCATGGTGTTAATCAATGCCGTTGGCTGTTCAAAGATCTCTTTTTGCATGAAATGACGATATTTACCTTTATCGCCAGCGTCATGCTCTGCGTTAGATTCGCTAATTTCACGCGTCACCTGTTCGCCGTTTGCAGCAAAAACCGTCACATCGCGGCGCGTAACTTCCGCGACATCACCCTCTTCAAGATACATAAAGCGGCGTGTAACATTCAGCAAAGCTAATTGGTCTGAAGCTAAGAAATTCTCACCAACACCGAAACCGATCACGATCGGGCTACCAGAGCGAGCAACCACAACACGGCTTGGATCTTTGCGATCAAGTACCACAGTACCGTAAGCACCCTCGAGTTGTTTAACCGTTTTTTGCACCGCTTCAAGCAGTGAACTGGCCGTGCGCAGTTCCCACTCAACAAGGTGAGCAATCACTTCGGTATCGGTTTGCGATTCAAAAAGGTAGCCGCGTTCACGCAAAACGTCACGTAGCGTTTCATGGTTTTCGATAATGCCGTTATGCACAACCGCAATATCGCCCGACATGTGTGGGTGAGCATTAATTTCGGAAGGTTCACCGTGTGTCGCCCAGCGTGTGTGCGCAATGCCTGTACCTCCGGCAACATGTTGCTTTTCGACTGCATCGGCTAGCTCTTGCACTTTGCCTAAACGACGAACGCGCGTTAATTGACTCGCACTATCCACCACAGCAACACCGGCTGAATCATAACCGCGGTATTCCAAACGGCGTAGTCCTTCCACTAAAATTTCAGCCACATCTCGTTGTGCTACTGCACCGACGATTCCACACATAAGGTTTTTACTCCATTTTAGATTTATGCTTCATCCCTAAAGCCGCAAGCGAAGGCCTTTATTTAGGAATGGTTGAATAGGGGTTAATTAAGCTCGGATCACTCGCACTTGGTGCGATTCAATCAATGCGGCATCTTGAACGGTTAGATCGTTATCGGTCACTAACACGTCGATATGCTCCCAAGCGAGCTCAAGGTTGGGAATTTTTCGGCCGACTTTGTCTGATTCGATCATCACGATCACTTCTCGTGAGACTTCGGCCATCACTTTGCTCAGGCCAATCAGTTCATTGAAGGTGGTGGTGCCACGTTCAAGATCAATACCGTCAGCGCCTATAAACAGTTGGTCAAAATCGTAAGAACGCAGTACCGATTCAGCCACTTTGCCCTGAAATGACTCGGAATGGGTATCCCAAGTACCGCCCGTCATTAATAGTGTCGGTTCACTTTCTAGTTCATTAAGGGCGTTCGCTACGTGCAATGAGTTGGTCATCACAACCAAACCGCGTTTATCATTCAGTTGCTGAATTAATGCTGCCGTAGTACTACCGCAGTCAATAACGATGCGATTGTGGTCTCGAATTAACTTAGCCGCCGCCTTAGCCAGCTTTATCTTTCGATTCGAAACTTTAGGATTAAACTCATCATTGACCACCTCTTTAGGCAGTGCAATCGCACCACCGTAACGGCGTAAGAGTTGACCGTTTTTCTCTAAAGAGGCCAAATCCTTTCTAATAGTCACCTCTGAGGTTTCAAACTGAGCAGAGAGTGCATCAACACTGACCTCACCTTGTTCATTCACAAGGTTAGCAATGGTGTGTCTTCTCAGTTGTGTATTTCGTTTCGACATTTATATTTTTCTTCAAGATTACGAATCGAAAGAAATATTAATCGAATCGAAACTTTATTGTCTATTTATTTCGATCTAAAAAATTAATAATTCACGCTAAAACCTTGTCCTAAGACAATTCTTAGGCAGTGATATTGAACTCATTAGGTGGTAGAATTCGCGCCGAAAAGAAAAAAAATTACAGAATTGACTGTTATTCTTTTGCAACTTAACCGATTTAAACTCAATAAGTGGCAAAATAACGCTATAAAATCGACAATGCTTGGTCATAAAATGACTAAACTGTTGAAAGACTTTCAGCTCTAATGTCACAAAATCACATCAATATTGTTGGGTAATAGATAAGAAAAATTGCCGCTTGTGATGACGCTAGAACACTCAACCAACTTCAAATTGTAATCATATTTACCGGAGAGAACCTTCCATGAAAAAGACCAAAATCGTATGTACGATTGGCCCTAAAACTGAATCTGTAGAGAAGCTTACTGAGCTAGTGAATGCTGGCATGAACGTTATGCGTTTGAACTTCTCTCACGGTGACTTCGTAGAACACGGCACTCGTATTGCGAACTTCCGTAAAGTAATGGAAAACACTGGTAAACAGCTTGCGATCCTTTTAGACACTAAAGGTCCTGAAATCCGTACCATCAAACTAGAAAATGGTGATGACGTTGATCTCGTGGCTGGCCAGGATTTCACTTTCACTACTGATGCAACCGTTGTAGGTAACAAAGATAAAGTTGCCGTGACTTACTTAGGTTTTGCTAAAGACCTTACTGTAGGTAACAAAATTTTGGTTGATGACGGCCTGATTGAAATGGAAGTGATTGCAACCACAGAAACTGAAGTGAAATGTAAAGTGCTGAACAACGGCGCGCTAGGTGAAAACAAAGGTGTTAACCTTCCTAACGTTTCAGTGAACCTTCCAGCTCTTTCTGAAAAAGATAAAGCAGACCTTAAATTTGGTTGTGAGCAAGGCGTTGATTTTGTTGCGGCTTCTTTCATTCGTAAAGCTGACGACGTACGTGAAATCCGCGAACTGCTAACAGCAAACGGCGGCGCAGATATCCAAATCATCTCTAAAATTGAAAACCAAGAAGGCGTTGATAACTTCGACGAAATTCTTGAGCTTTCTGACGGTATCATGGTTGCTCGTGGCGACCTAGGTGTTGAGATCCCTGCTGAAGAAGTTATCTTTGCACAGAAGATGATGATCGAAAAATGTAACCGCGCACGTAAAGTGGTTATCACAGCAACTCAAATGCTTGATTCAATGATCAAGAACCCACGTCCAACTCGCGCAGAAGCTGGCGACGTAGCCAACGCGGTAATGGATGGTACAGATGCAGTGATGCTTTCTGGCGAAACAGCAAAAGGTAAATACCCTGTTGAAGCGGTCACTATCATGGCGCAAATCTGTGCTCGTACAGACCGCGTTCTACAAGCTGAGTTGGGTTCTCGTTTAGACAGCCCACGCCTACGCATTACTGAAGCCGTATGTAAAGGTGCAGTAGATACTGCTGAGAAATTGGCGGCTCCACTTATCGTGGTCGCAACTGAAGCGGGTAAATCAGCTCGTTCAGTGCGTAAGTACTTCCCAACTGCGAACATCATTGCTGTAACCACTAACAAGAAAACGGCGGCTCAACTTGTTCTGACTAAAGGTGTAACACCGGTTGTTGTTGATACTATCGACAGCACTGATGCGTTCTACATCAATGGTAAAGAGATTGCACTGGCTTCTGGTCTAGGCAAGAAGGGTGACATCGTAGTGATGGTTTCTGGTGCACTTGTTGCCTCAGGTACAACCAACACAGCTTCTGTTCACGTTCTATAATCGAACGTCGAATACAAAGCAGAAAAAATCGGGGCTTGCCCCGATTTTTTATTTTCGCTATTTACGCTTTACTTGCCAAACCCATCACTCTTTGCGGTATGCCTTAAGCAAGATCATCACTGCTTTTACACAGTGAAATTCGATTTCGTCCTAAGGTTTTCGCCTCATATAAAGCAATATCAGCACATTTATACGAGCGTTTACCATCTGCGGTTAAGTCAGTAAAGCCAGCGCTGATAGTCACAGTGAGGCTTTGCTCTACCGCTACTCGTAATCGGTCTAGGACAGTCTCGGCTTCTTCTACAGAAGTATGCGGCATAATAATCGCAAACTCTTCACCGCCAATACGTGCCAGAAAATCGGTGGCACGCAATGTTTGGCTCAAAATCTCACCAACTTTAATAATGACGCGATCACCTTCATCATGTCCTTGTTCATCATTCACTCGTTTAAAGTAATCAATATCAATTAAGACAAGGCAAACATGATGGCTTTCGGGATAACGTTGAACGAGGTGCGTATGATGCTGCAATTCTGCTTCAAATTTACGGCGATTCCATAGCTGAGTTAACGCGTCTTTTTCGCTCAATTCTCGTAATCGGTTTTCAAGCTCTTTGTGCTGAGTAATATCGACTAAAGACGTAATATAATAACTGACTTTAGTCGCCTCTTTAATCGCTTGAATTCTCATGATGGCGGTTAGCGTCTCACCTTGCGTATTGACCATTTCTACTTCACCTTCCCAGAAATGTTGCTGCGATACCTCCTCAAGTACCTCGAGCATAAACTCCATACCATTTGGACTGAGCAGTAATTTTAATGCGTTACTGCCTTTTATCTCGTCAATAGTCAGACCAGTAATCTTTTCAAATTCGCCATTAACCATCATCACTTTGTGCTTTCTGTCTGAGATCATCACTGCAGACATACCATTCAAGGCTGCTCTTGCCAGTTTGCTCTCAATACTTCGATGATGGTAATGCAATGCCATGGAAACCATGGGAAGCGCAAAAATGAGTATAACGAAGAAGACGAAAAAAGCTTCTTTGATTAAATCGTTGACGTCACGCTGCGCTCGATGATCTAACTGCTCATCAGTGAATTGAATCATTAAAAAGACGGGTTTCAGTGAGGCAAACTTAAGGGTTGTATATACAGTCATCTTGTTATTTTCTAGCACGTACCCAGAAGGCTTAAGCTGCATCTGTTGCCAGGTTTTCGGTAATTGAAGTGCCAGATTCACGTGCTGGTTAGAGGGTAATAAATCTCCAAATAATTTGCTTTTATCGCTAGAAGACAAGTAGAAACCGGAGTCGCCGATAAGCTCAGGAGTTAACTGTGGATCACGCGCATGAGTTAAGCGCGAAGATTGTGACCAAATATCAACATTGAGGACTAAATAACCTTTTCGCTCCCCTAATACGGTAACTGGCGTGATTACGCATAGCATAGGCTGTATAGCCGCTCTACTCGGAGCATCTGCCAATGTAATGCCCCATACACCCACATCTCCCTCTGAGAGATTTTCTGCAAAAGCAATGTAGTCATGATGTGAGCTGTCTTGCTGTGTTTTTACACTAGAAGCCAAATGATTAGTCGCAGAATAATGAATCCGAAGTTGTTCATGCCCAGACACGTCTAAAAGCGCAATTGAGCTATACCATGTCTGTTTTTCAGCAACAGAAGACCAGCTTTTTTCAAGACTCTGTTGGTTAGCCTCTGAAGGAGAAAAAATAAATTCATACAAACTTTGGCTGCGACTAAGTAAATCAACAATGGAGCCTACTTGGGCTTTCAAACCCCGGTATTGATGTTCACTTTCATTGAGTTGATCAAACGCCTCCGCTACCGTGTTTTGCGTTGCGTTGTCTTTCACTTCTTGGTAGCGCTGATAATAATACCCAGTCACTATTGCGCTGAATAAGAAACAAATGATGAGAAGGATGCTGATTATTTTTGTGTATCTCATGACTTGTCTAAATATTAACCCTAAATAGTGATGAGCGGATTATAGCATCTTAAAAAATAGACAAAACAAAAAGCTACCTCTTAATAAAACAATCAATTTATGGAAGTAAAAGCTCGTTTTCATCCAGTTTAAATTAACCAATTAATCAGTAGCTTAGGCGAAGGCTTAGTTGTTTAATTGATAGACTACGTCCACTCTATCGCGAATAATAAGCGTCGAGTCTTGGTAGCTATTGGATTCAGATTTTGCATCCATTGCCATAGCACGCATCATAATCGGCTGCACGCTGGGCGAGTTGTAGTCTATCTGCCACACACCACCTAATTTCAACTTAAATCCTTCCGCCAATGATAGTGCTTTGGTATTCGCATCTTGAATCGCCGCTAGCCGAGCTTGTTGCTGGTATTGCTCTTGATTCCGAACTTTAAGTTGAATATTGTCGACTTGGTTAATGCCCTCACCGAGCGCTACATCAAGGTATTGATTAAGCTGGCTTAAATCTTCAACCTCAACCGTGACACTTCTTGTTGCTTGATAACCCACTAACTCAGGCTTGCCGGACTTAGGGTAGTGATATTGAGGGGCAAGGTAGAGATTTGAACTCGATATTTGTTGGGAAGTCACACCGGATTCTTTCAAACGCGCCACAAATGCTTCTACCACTTTGTCGACCGCTCTTTTTGCCTGCTCCGCCGTCAGCGTCGATTCAACCACTTTAACTGAAAACTCAGCCATATCAGGTGCCGCAACGACTTCACCATAACCTGTCGTTGAAAGATGAGGAAAATTGATTTCCTGCGCCATAGAACCAAAACTGAGCAATCCAGATAATAGCGTTACACTTGTCATTAATTTCATGGGAGTTACCTTACTCAAATGGGTGAATACATCATAGGCGATACTCTATATAAGCACAGTTAATAGCTTATGAAATGACATAACTTTGACGTTGAACTTTTGTCATTGCGGCAACACTTGGCGAGCATATTGAACGATGGCCTGAGAGATTTCCTGTAATATTCCCGTTTCTAACTGCCAATGATGCCAATAAATACGGTTGGTTAAAATGAACCCTGGTGTAATGTCAGTAAGCGTGCCTATTTCGAGCTCTTGTGCTATCTGTAAGCGGGGGATCAAACAATACGCCGCACCGGATAGGGCTAATTTAACAAAAGCTTCTGAACTACCCACGGTATGGTTTATGACGGCATCTCTTGGCACATTGAAGTGATCATGCAAATATTTTTTATGCAGATCATCATACTGATCATACGATACCGCTGGTGCTTTTTTTAAAGTATGAAAGTTCACACCTTGAGAGAAATAACGCTGATAAAACTCCGGGCTGGCAACACACACATAGTCCATTCGGCCTAAGTAGTCAGCATGACAACCAGGAATGGCTTGCGATTCTAAGCTTATTGCGCCAGCTACTTCGCCATTTTTAATTTTTTCGATCGTACGTGACTCACCGAAAACCGTCAGGTTCAACTCAACTTGCCGCGTTTTCATCGTATTCGATAACGCAGGAAGTAACCAAGTAGCCAAACTGTCCGCATTAGTGGCAATAGCTATTGAAACAGGCCGCGTATTCTCCTCATTCATCAATTCAGGCACCAGTTCATTTTCAAGCAAACACACCCTACGATACAACCCTAGCAATTTTTTTCCCACCAGCGTTGGCCTTGGTGGCTGCTCTCGAATCAGGACCGGTTGGGCGATAAATCTCTCTAGTTGCTTGATTCTTTGAGAAATAGCCGATTGTGAAATATAGAGATTTTCAGCGGCTCGTTCAAAGCTTCCTTGTTGCAGTACCGCATCTAATGCCTCAATCCATTTGTAATCTAGCCCTCTCATCCAACGCTCCTTTTTATGATTATTAGTATTACTAATATAATATTAAAATCATTAATTATACTTATTTTTATAC
>NZ_CAWPDB010000125.1:0-31253 GCF_963886625.1 Vibrio sp. V23_P3S9T160 | reverse complement strand
AGTCAGTACTGCTCAAAAGATTATCGAGATCTCATAACTGCTTATAATCTAAAACAAAGTATGAGTAGGAAAGGAAATTGCTGGGACAATGCTTGTGTTGAGAGCTTCTTCCATTCTATGAAAGTTGAAGCAATCCAAAATGAGCCGATTATGACGAGAGACCAGATGCGCCAAACGATCTTCGAGTACATAGAGGTTGATTATAATCGGACGAGAAGGCACAGTGCTCTTGGGTATCTAAGCCCAGTTAACTTTGAACAGCAAAATGTCGCTTAATGAAGTGTCCAGTCTAGCTGGAGCAGATCACTATGAGTGATTACCAGAGCGTCATTGTCTGCTGAATGTGTTGGAAGATTCTCGGTGGGATGGTTTCGCTAATCGCTAGTGGAATTGCCGCAATGTATCCATTGCTACATACATAGTTAGAAATTTAGCCCTCAGCCTAGACGTGGTGCTAGTTGGTCAGTGATTCTCGATACGACTTGTCGATGCAATTCCGTGGTGAGCACATTGCAGTACATTAGCTTGCGAAATCTCCATAAGGTACAAGCCAACATAACCAAGGGTGGTATTCGGTTATATCTTTATAGAGCGTAACCCACGGATTCCAAATCCGCGTGTTGGGAGTTCGAATCTCTCCACCCCTGCCATCTATCAAGCCTCCGCAGAAATGCTGAGGCTTTTTGCTATCTGTGCACTATCCTCTATGATAGCAATCCGAAAAATTAACTAATTCCGTTTACCTCATCCCTTCGGCACATTTTTGTGGCCAGATCTCTGTACTCAAGCTGTATCCAAGAAAGCGATCCCGAGCGTGAAATAGCCTTAATTAGATCATATTGTTACTTCAATTGGCATTAAGAGCGGTTTAGCTTATCCATTTACTCAGTAAGTGACGGATGTAACTTTTTAAAAGCACTAGATTATCAGCATAACTTCCCTTGATTATTTTAGTAATTAGGTTCGATTTATTATGCTTAGCGGTTAAAATAACGACGGTTACTTTTAGGAATTCGTTATGGGACAGCTGTCTATTTTAGGTTTTATTGCATTAGGTGGCGCATTTGGCGCATGTGCACGTTATCTAGTTACCGAGCTATGTGTGTTCTTATTAGGACGCGGGTTTCCTTATGGAACGCTCACCGTTAACGTTGTCGGCTCATTTATTATGGGATTATTGATCGCTGCTTTTGAGAGTGAATTACTTGCAACTGAGCCATGGCGCCAGATTATTGGTTTGGGTTTCTTGGGTGCATTAACCACATTTTCTACATTCTCTATGGATAATGTATTGCTGATGCAGCAAGGAGCCTTTCTGAAAATGGGTGTTAATATCTTATTAAACGTCGTACTAAGCATCTCAGCGGCTTGGATAGGTTTCCAGTTGTTGATGAGAAGTTAACGAAATCATAATTTCATCTTGGTTAATGGATAGTCTTTCCCTATAATCGTGACTCAACTTGTCGGAGTGCCATAAGGCTGAGACCGTATTTTCGGGATCCGTTGAACCTGATCAGGCTAATACCTGCGAAGGGAACAAGAGAATATAACCTGCTGGTGATCTATCTAGCGTTATATCCTTAAGATCAAAATTCCATTTTGATCAACTCTTGTGCATTAATCCGTCAAGCATTTATCCCTAGTACAAAAAAGGAAGATGCTATGTCGAGTCGCAAACAAGCGAGACTGAAAGCCAAACAATTCATTGACACATTGTCTGTCGAACCCTACCCAAATTCTTCTAAAATCTATATTACTGGTTCACGTTCGGATATCCGCGTGCCAATGCGTGAGATTAAACTAGCTGACAGCTTGGTCGGGGGCACAAAGTCCTCACCGATTTATCAACCGAATGAATCTATATGTGTTTATGACACTTCAGGTGTCTATACCGACCCATCTCATACTATCGACTTATATCAAGGTTTGCCTAAATTAAGGGATAAATGGATCGCTGATCGGGATGATACCGAGTGGCTTGATGAGGTCAGTTCTGCTTACACTAAAGAACGTTTATCTGATGATACATTGGACGAACTACGTTATGGGAACCTGCCAGCCATACGCCGAGCAAAGAAAGGGAAGTGCGTTACTCAACTTCATTATGCGCGGCAAGGTGTTATCACACCCGAAATGGAATACATTGCCATTCGCGAAAATACGCGACGTGGAGAGTGTATGGATGCACAGCTGAGCCAGCAACATGCAGGGATTCATTTGGGGGCTAATTTACCAAAGCAAATAACTCCTGAGTTTGTGCGTCGTGAAGTTGCCGAAGGACGAGCCATCATCCCGTCGAATATTAACCATCCTGAATCAGAGCCGATGATCATTGGTCGTAATTTTCTCGTCAAAGTGAATGCGAATATCGGTAACTCATCCGTCTCTTCATCAATTGAAGAAGAGGTTGAAAAATTGGTATGGGCAACCCGCTGGGGTGGGGATACCGTGATGGATCTCTCTACTGGGCGCAATATTCACGAAACTCGAGAATGGATTTTACGTAATAGCCCCGTACCGATTGGCACTGTGCCTATGTATCAAGCATTGGAAAAAGTAAATGGTATTGCGGAGGATTTATCATGGGAAGTAATGCGAGATACCTTACTTGAGCAAGCGGAGCAAGGTGTTGATTACTTTACAATTCATGCTGGTTTGTTGCTTCGTTATGTGCCAATGACCGCGAAACGTGTTACTGGTATCGTTTCGCGTGGCGGCTCTATTATCGCTAAATGGTGTTTAGCCCATCATACCGAGAGTTTTCTTTACACTCATTTCCGTGAAATTTGTGAAATTTGCGCCAAGTATGACGTTGCCCTTTCCTTAGGGGATGGACTACGGCCAGGATCCATTGCCGATGCTAACGATGAAGCACAATTTGCAGAGCTGCGCACTTTAGGTGAGTTGACCAAAATAGCGTGGGAATATGATGTACAGGTCATTATTGAAGGCCCTGGCCATATCCCCATGCATTTGATTAAAGAGAATATGGATGAACAATTAAAGCATTGCCATGAAGCGCCATTCTATACCTTGGGCCCATTAACTACCGATATTGCTCCGGGATATGATCACATCACTTCCGGCATTGGCGCTGCGATGATTGGCTGGTATGGTTGCGCGATGCTTTGCTATGTAACACCGAAAGAGCACCTTGGTTTACCAAACAAAGAAGATGTTAAAACGGGTTTAATTACTTATAAATTGGCAGCACATGCTGCAGACCTTGCGAAAGGGCACCCGGGAGCACAAGTGCGCGATAATGCTTTATCGAAAGCACGTTTTGAGTTTCGTTGGGAAGATCAATTTAATCTTGCATTAGACCCAGTTACGGCGCGTGCTTTTCACGATGAAACTCTTCCGCAAGAGTCTGGTAAAGTCGCGCATTTTTGCTCAATGTGCGGGCCGAAATTCTGCTCGATGAAAATCTCTCAAGAGGTTCGAGAGTATGCGCTAGATACCAAGCAAGTTGCTGCTGATGCGCTCATTTCCGTTACGCTGCTAGATGACCCGTTACAAGGCATGAGACAGAAATCGCAAGAGTTTAAAGCCTCAGGATCAGAGCTTTATCATCCTGCTGTTAGTCAACGGTCAGTCGTTAGCGAGGAGTAATTAGATGATTCAATTACTTATACCCCGCGATGACATTGCGTTGACTGCTCAAGTACAACAGGTTTTGCTATTGGCCAAGCATCATGGTTTTGATATCGATGATATTTTTTTGGGTGCCAGCCCAACTTTATATTGTCAATTAGTAACGCCGTCATGTTCATCTTTGATTGGCAGTAATTCCTTAGCCTCGTGCGAAGATGCACTAAGTGTTTTAACTGATAAGCCCAATTTATTCTTGCAATACCAAGTCAATTTTTGCGCTCAAATGCCATTCGATCACTCCCAGAAACGAGAAACTTGTTTGGTCAAAATAGGGCTTATAGCTGCTGACTCACACGACTATGTCGATGAGTGGTATCACGGAGAAGAGCTGCGTCGTATAAGATATTCTACGAATGCTCATGCTGCTGATGCAAAGAGTGAGCACTTTGCTTGGGTTCTATCATTGTTGTGTCTCGACTTTCCACTAGAGGATGCTTTAGTGGTTGCTCGCGCGGCAATGAGTGTTTCACGTGAAACATGGCCAACGGATAGCCGATATTTTCCTCAGCTACAACATTCAGTAGCTGGCATCTTTGCTGACGATAAACAAAATCATATCTGTTTTCCAAAGATAGACAAAAATATTGGCCTTTACCCTGTTGTGGATAGCGCTGAGTGGGTCGAGCGGTTATTGAAGTTTGGTGTAAAGACAATCCAACTGCGAATCAAAGATTCAACACGTCTTGATTTCGAATCACAAATTATTGCCGCTATTGAGCTTGGACAAGCCTATCAAGCACAGGTTTTTATTAATGATCATTGGCAGCTTGCGATAAAGCATGGTGCTTTTGGCATTCATCTTGGACAAGAAGATCTCACCAATGCAGATTTAGCACAAATTGCTCAAGCTGGGATCTGTTTAGGCATTTCAACTCACGGCTATTATGAGATTCTGAACATCGCTTCACTAAATCCCAGCTATATCGCTTTGGGTCACATATTCCCAACCACCACCAAAATTATGCCCTCTAAGCCGCAGGGGCTTGTTAGGTTGAAACTTTACCAGCAGCTAATTGAGAGTTTAAGTTGTGCCGCCAACTCAGATGAAGCTGTAAGTGCAAAAACACCCACAGTTGCAATTGGCGGAATTAACCTAGAGAACGCATTGCAAGTTTGGCAGTGCGATGTATCAGGCTTGGCCGTTGTACGTGCAGTGACAGAAGCAAAATCACCTCAGTTGATCATTGATAGTTTCAATCGAATCATACAAAACCGATTACCAAGTAGTGCTGAGGAGGTATGTGATTATGCTTTCTGATGCGCAATTTATCCGTTATCAAAGACAACTTGCGCTCCCTGAAATAGGTGAGAATGGACAGCAATCTTTACTTGATAGCCGAGTGCTGGTTATTGGTTGTGGTGGTTTAGGGTCTGCGGCCGTTTTGTATTTGGCGAGTGCTGGTATTGGACAACTGGTAATAGTGGATGATGACCGAGTTGAAAGCAGCAACTTACCTCGGCAGGTGATCTACCGAGAGAGGCAAATTGGTCAAACCAAAGTCGATGCGATGGCAGAACAAATTAAAGCCATCAACCTTGATTGCAGAGTAAGAGCGATATCTAAACGCCTTATTGGTACTCAGCTCGAACTGGAAGTGCTTAATGCTGATGTCGTTCTTGACTGCACGGATAACATCCATAGTCGTCAGCAAATTAACCAGTTGTGCCGCAAACTAATTAAACCATTGATTTCAGGTTCGGCTATTGGATGGAAGGGGCAAGTCATTGCTTTTGATCAACTGCCGTTGTCACCTTGTTATCACTGTTTAGTGCCTGATAGCGAACTGCCTGCCGCGCAGCGTTGTAATGAATTCGGTATTCTGGGGCCTGTCGTCGGAATCATCGGAACCCTGCAAGCTTTACAAGCCATCATGATATTGACTCGACAGACGATGCGTAATGCTAACCAACTGACACTGTTTGATGCTCATTTGTTTCAATTCCAAACCTTAAATGTTGTTAAAGATCCTCAGTGCGAGGTGTGTGGGTACCCACAGGCTGAACAGATGAAGGGAGAAGCCACATGTCAGATATAACCATCAAGATTAATCAGCAGTTTCATCAAGTTTCAGCGGGAACCAGTATTACGGATCTCACCAAACTGCTTTCTATCACTATTACCGGTTGTGTGTTTGCCCTGAATCAGAGCGTGGTGCCACGTAGTGCGTGGTCAACGACCCTATTAAGTGAAGGCGACCAAATATCGCTGTTTCAAGCCATTGCAGGAGGCTAAATGTTAACGATAGCGAATAAACAGTTTGAATCTCGCCTGTTCACTGGAACGGGGAAATTTGCCAACCGAGAGTTAATGACAAAAGCTATTGCCACATCTGGCTCACAAATGGCGACGATGGCATTAAAGCGAGTCGATCTTAATCAATTAAATGATGATATTTTAGCGCCACTTATCGAGTCAGGCGTCCATCTTTTACCCAACACATCGGGTGCGAAAAATGCGAAGGATGCGATTTTTGCTGCCCATTTAGCGCGTGAAGCGTTATCGACATCGTGGCTGAAGCTAGAAATTCATCCCGATCCTAAGTATCTGATGCCTGACCCTATCGAAACGTTAAAAGCAGCGGAACAATTGGTGAAAGATGGATTTACCGTATTGCCTTATTGTCATGCTGACCCTGTACTCTGTAAGCGTTTAGAGGAGGTGGGGTGTGCGGCCGTAATGCCATTAGGTGCGCCAATTGGATCGAATAAGGGGCTGGTCTCACGAGATTTTTTAGAAATCATCATCAACCAAGCTCGTGTACCCGTGATTATTGATGCCGGTATTGGCGCGCCATCGCATGCGGCTTTTGCGATGGAATTGGGCGCGGATGCTGCCTTAGTTAACACCGCAATTGCGGCCGCGCGCGATCCGATACAAATGGCGTTGGCATTTAAGTTGGCGGTGGAGTCGGGTCGAATGGCTTATGAGGCTGGGCTTGCAACTCAGGTTCATCATGCTATCGCATCCAGCCCTCTAACTGCATTTTTGGATCAATAGCGATGAGCTTTTTAGAACGTTTCAAACAACTCGATTGGGACGATATTGCGTTATCAATCCGTTCCAAAACAGCGTCAGATGTCGAGCGAGCATTGCATAAAGAGAAGCGCGATTTGGAGGATTTTAAGGCATTAATCTCTCCTGCTGCTGAGCCTTATATCGAGCAGTTAGCGCAACTTTCTTACGCACTGACGAGGCAACGCTTTGGCAATACTCTTTCTTTTTATATCCCGCTTTATCTTTCAAATTTGTGTGCCAATGCGTGCACTTATTGTGGATTTTCGATGGAGAATCGCATCAAGCGGCGTACATTAAGTTTGCATGAAGTTGAACGTGAATTGGCAGTTATCAAGCAGATGCAGTTTGATAATGTCTTGCTGGTCACTGGTGAGCATGAAACCAAAGTAGGCATGAACTATTTCCGGCAGATACTGCCGTTGATAAAGCGTGAAGTCAGCTATGTTGCTATGGAGGTTCAACCGCTTCAGCAAGCGCACTATGCGGAGCTAAAGAGCTTAGGTTTAGATGCGGTAATGGTATATCAAGAGACTTATCATCCATCGACTTACGCTTTACATCATCTGCGTGGCAACAAAATGGATTTTAACTTTCGCCTTGAAACACCGGACCGACTTGCCCGGGCGGGGATTGATAAGATTGGTCTTGGCGCTTTGATTGGCTTGGAAGATTGGCGGGCCGATTGTTTTTACGTGGCCGCTCACCTGGATTATCTTGAAAAGAGATATTGGAAGACGCGCTATTCAATTTCGTTTCCTCGCTTGCGACCTTGTGAAGGTGGGCTGCAACTTAAATCGGTTATGTCTGACAAGCAACTGGTTCAGCTCATCTGTGCATTTCGCTTGCTCAATTCAGAAGTGGAACTCTCGCTTTCTACCCGCGAATCGGCGCACTTTAGGGATAAGCTCATTCCACTGGGGATCACCAGCATATCGGCGGGATCAAAAACACAGCCTGGAGGTTATGCAATGCAAGAGGCCGAGCTTGAGCAATTTGTGATTAGCGATGAACGTACAGCCGCACAAGTTGCCGTCGCTGTTAAAGGGCAAGGCTTTGAAGTTGTGTGGCGAGATTGGCATGCTGCCTATTCTGGATGAGGTCATGGCTTGCACGTTTCACGTGAAACATATGGATGCATTAAAGCATGATGATTTAGCTAATTAAGGTGAGTTCGAGTTAAGAGAATCATAAGTTAAAGTAAAGGCGACCCGAGGTCGCCTTTCATCTTTCTAGGTTAAGTTACTACAGAGAGATTTCTTACAGCACATTTGTTTTATCATGTTGAAGTTTAATCATGCTCAATAGTTAGCGTCGCTTGGCGCAACCACGCTTTGTTATCACCCTCAACGAGTGGACCAACTTGATCCCATACTTTTTGATGATAGTCATTTAGCCATGTGAGCTCTGGTCGAGTTAACATATTGATGTTGATCGCGCGCTTATCAATTGGGCAACGCGTGAGAGACTCAAACCCCAACACAGAGAAATCACCTTGTGTTTCAACTTCGACCACCAGTTCTAAGTTTTCTATACGAATGCCAAACGCATCGGCACGGTAATAACCGGGCTCGTTCGACAGTACCATACCTGGCAGCAGTGCGACGTTGTTGAAAACTTTGCTGATGCGTTGTGGCCCTTCATGGACACTCAAAAAGTGGCCGACTCCATGACCAGTGCCATGATCATAATCGAAGCCATTAGCCCATAGGTGCTGACGGGCAAGTACATCAAGCTGATGACCACAAGTGCCTTTTGGAAAGCGTGCTCTGGCTAGTGCAATATGACCTTTAAGCACTAAGGTGAACTGTTTTTTCATCTCTTCACTGGGGTTACCAATAGCAATGGTACGCGTAATATCAGTCGTACCATCACAATATTGGCCGCCAGAATCGACAAGATAAAGTGAGTCTTGAGCTAATTGTCCTGGTTTTACTTGGTTGATGTGGTTGTAATGGCACATAGCTGCATTACTGCCTGCCGCTGAAATAGTATCAAAACTAAGATCGGCTAGAGTAGGGTCTTCCTCTCTAAATGCTTGTAAGCGGTCAGATAAATAGCCTTCGTCGTGCAGTCTTTGACTTGCCACTTCATTATCCAACCAAGCAAGAAATTTCGTCATCGCCACACCATCACGCACGTGGCACGCTTTCATTCCAGAGACTTCGGTTGCATTTTTTGCCGCTTTTAGCAGTAAGCACGGATCGGCGTCATTAATGATTTCAGCAGCGGAATTTTGTAAAGTCAGCGTAAACCATGCATTACTGGTGGCAGGATCGATCATCACCTTTTTACCTGCGAGTAAGTTAAGCTGCTTTTCTAATTGATCTGGATGGTGAACGCGAACGCCGCCACCGACATGCTTGTCAAATTCCGCAGGAAGACGAGCAGGGTCAAGGAAGAAATCGACGCTGGAGTCAGCATAAATAATGGCATGGGAAAGTAATACTGGTAATCGGGAAACATCAAGGCCACGGATATTTAACAGCCAGCAGATGGAATCAAGTTCTGTCAGTACCGCCGCATCAATCTTTTTCTTACTCAGCTGATGAGCTATTTGCTCACGCTTATCATGGCTACTGATACCGACGAGTTCATTACCCATCAAGCGCACTGCTGAAATTGCAGCGCTAGGACGGTCTTTCCATAACTCATCGATTGGATTATTGCCGACGGCAATAAGCTGTAACTCATCAGACAATTTTGCCTGTGCCGTTTTAAGCCAGCTTGCTCGATGCATGCGCGGATCAAATCCCACTTTACTACCTGAGACCAATGCGCTTTGGAGCCAATCGAGAACGGGTTCTTCAATCAAGTGACGGTACTCAAAGGTTGCCTCTGGCACTTGTTTACGAACTTGCACGGTATAGCGGCCATCCACAAAAATAGCCGCGCTATCGTGGGTGACCACAGCCGCGCCTGCCGAGCCAGTAAAACCAGTTAACCAATGCAGGCGTTCGTTGTGTTGCGGTACATATTCCCCGAGATATTCATCTTCGTGTGGAATGATGATGGCATCAAGCCCTTGCTGTGTGAGCCAGCCACGTAAGGCTGATACGCGTTGTGCGATTGAATCATGCATCTGTGTTATATCCTTTCTCATAACCGTCCGTTGTAGGTGTAGGGAACTGTGCAAATCCATAGCAAACCCTGACTTTATTATTGTGTCTATGGGGTTGTGGCGATGGGGACGAGCTTCAATAAACTACTCTTTTTATCGAACTGGCGCAAACCGCAGCTTCATCTGAGATGCAGTGTTTTGGTTTGGATCATCTGCCTTAACCAGCTCAATGCGGGGTCACTTTCTCTGTCTCTGTGCCAAAATAACGTATAAGCCATAGGTGGAAATTCCATCGGTAATGGCAACACGACGAGATCCATCTGCTTGGCTACTAGGTGGGTGAAGTGGCTCGGCGCGGTAAAGATAAAATCAGTATAAGTACAAAGGCTGGCGGCACTATTAAAATCCGGTACTGTAATTGCGATGTCCCTTTCTCGGCCGATATCCGCCAAGCGATAGTCGAGTAGCCAGCGATCATTACCATCGCAGCGTACTTGTACGTGACGTAGCGATAAATAGCGCTCTAACGTCCAATTATCTCGCAATGCTGGGTGGTCTTTACGTACCACGCACATTTGGCTATCTCGATAGATCTCTTGCTCACAGATATCACTGGGTGGCAGCATCGTTAATTTGGCATCATTGATATCAATGTCCTTGCCGGTAATGCCTAAATCCAACTCACCAAGCTGCAATTTCTTAAAGGTTTGGTCATTCCAAGAGTGAGTATTGATGTTGAGATTTGGACCTTGGCTGAAAATAGCGGGCAAAAAATGGGGGAGAATCAATGGGTAGACGCTTTCTACTGCCGCAATATGAAAACGGTATTCACTGCTTTGTGGTGAAAATTGTTGTGGTTGAGTGAGTAGCTCGAGCTGATTGATGAGAGTGTCGAGTTTGGGTTTGAGATAGAGCGCTTGCGGCGTTGCCTTTAAGCCATGTGAATTACGAATAAACAACGGGTCATTAAACTGCTGACGAAGCTTGGCAAGCGATTTACTGACGGCAGATTGACTCAAACAGAGGCGATGGGCGGCGCGCGTTACGTTCAGTTCTTCTAGCAGTACGGACAGACAAACAAGCAAATTAAGATCGATTCTGGCTAATTTTTCTATATTCATCTGTATTTCCATTTGGGAATAATTGTGATGAGTATAAGCCATTTCTATTCATATCATCATTGCTCTATTATAGCCGAGTTGTAAAAGTGTGTTCTTTCTCATTACTGGAGTGTTTCGTGAAGCAAATAACCTCTGACGCGCATAGCAAGCGTCAATTGGCATTACTGATTTTGTTGGTTCTGTTTAGCCCGTTAGCGATTGATATTTATCTACCAGCTTTACCGCAAATTTCTCAAACGTTTCACGTGGAACACGCTTATGCACAAGATACGATTACTTGGTTTCTGTTTGCTATGGGAGTCGGTCAACTCTTTGCTGGCCCGCTAGCGGACAAACTCGGTCGTCGAACTGTTGCATTAGGAGGGATCAGTATTTATGCATTGAGTGCTTGCTTGGCGTGGGCCGCTCAAAGTATTGAATGGATGCTGATGGCTCGGCTACTACAAGGCTTCGGTGCGTGCGCGACATCGGTAGCGGCTTTTGCAACAGTTCGCGATATTTTTGGTCCACAACGTAGCGGCAAAATGATCAGCTACTTAAATGGTGCAATCTGTTTTATTCCTGCATTAGCGCCAATCCTTGGTAGTTGGTTAACTCAGCAATTTGGCTGGCGCAGTAACTTCAGCTTTATGGCTAGTTTTGCCGTGGTCGCGGGTTTAATGATGGTGATTGGTATGAAAGAAACCAACCCACAAGCCACCGAACAGCAAGCGTTCTTTAAGTTATCGCGTTACTGGTCCGTATTGAAAACACCATCTTTTCTCTTCCATGCTTCATTATGTATGTTAGCGATGGCGGTTATTTTAGCCTATGTCACTTCTGCCCCAGTGGTATTAATGGAAGGTTATGGATTAACCATGAACGAATTTACTTTCTGGTTTGGACTCAATGCCATCATTAATATCGTTGCCTGCCTAAGTGCGCCGAAATTTATGGATAGGTTTGGTACCCATATGGCGCTCGTGGTTGGAATTGGCACGTTATTGATTGCGGGGACTACCATGGTCGCGCTGGCACAACAGAAAACGGCGATTGCCTTTATGCTGCCCATTTTTATGTCATCAATCGGTTTTGCTTGGATTCTGGGAGCGGCCGCAGGAAAAGCACTGGCGCCATTTGGTGACCGTGCGGGAACCGCCGCAGCACTGCTTGGTTTGTTTCAGATGAGTGGTGCTGGCCTGTTAGTTGGCACCATGCAGCGTGTTGGGTTAGAGCCTCAGATATTAATTGCACTGCAAATGTGGCTGATTGCGCCAGCGTTGTTTATCCTATTTTCTAAAGCAGGGCGTTATTGGCATCAATTAGTGGTGAATTAATAAATTGTCACCTGCTGTTTTATATTCTTTTTAACGGGTGTATATTTAGTCACTTAATTATTTCAATTGCACTTTGGAAACGAAACAACAATGTCAATGACAACCTATGAAATGGCTCGAATTTGGGAACAACTCGACGAGTCTCCAGAAAAGGTCATGTTCGGAAAATTGCTGAATGAATTAGGCAACCAAAGTAGTGAGCGTATTCGCAGTGCCGCCAAACAAGTACCATTACCAGTTCTGCGTGATTTAGTCTTTCAGTTTCAACAAGTGATTGAAGCGCGTAAAGGCGAGCAAGTCGAAATCATGGCGAAGGAATTGGCAAAGCAGGGTATTTCGGCTGAAGAGCTTTTAACTTATCTGAACAAATAATTTATTATCAGTACCGATGCCATAGCCCGGAATTTAGTTTCGGGCTTTTTATTGCGTGGTGTTTGCGGCTTCGGTGATTAAGGATTCACATTTCGGTTAATCGGGTTCTGCAAGGAAATAAGCGTCTCTGTGGATTGCACTTCATCAATTGCCTGTAATTTGTCGATCAGCACAAATTGTAATTCCTCAATCGAGCGGCACATTAACTTCACAAAAATATTATAGGCTCCTGTGGTGTAATAGGCTTCCACCACTTCATCCAGCGCATTGAGTTTGGCGAGCGCCGAATGGTAGTCTCGCGCGGCATTGAGATTGATACCGATAAAACAACACACGTCATAACCCAATTTTTTGGTATTGACGATCACTTCCGTACCCTGAATGATATCGGCCGATTTCATCTTTTCAATACGAACATGGATAGTGGCAGGACTAACGTTGAACTGCTTGGCCATTTCTGCGTAGGGCGTGCGTGCATCGTCCATTAAAATTTTTAAAATGGCGCGGTCGAGTTCGTCCAGTTTAGCGGTATTGGCTTGCATTACAGCATCCTTATCATTGAAATGGTTCGCTCAGTTTATCACTGGTCGTTGTTTCTCGTAAGCCGCCGTTTAAGAAAAGCGATAAGCTTTAGTCACGTCAGTGAAAATTGGGTAAACTCAAGCCTCCTCATTATTTCCTTGGTTTCGGAGTTAACTTGCAGCTACAACTGATTTGCGAAGTTCCTGCTCAGCAAGCACATTTGGATACATTAGCCGCGCGTTGGGGATTAAAACCATGCGCTGAGAGCCCATTTGCCTTGGTATTAACTCAGTATCGTCTTGAGTTGCGTAAACTGGATGAGCCTAAACTCGGCGCTATTTATGTCGATTTAGTCACGGGGGCGGTTGCTCACCGACGTAAATTTGGTGGCGGTAAAGGTCAGTCGATAGCCAAAGCTGCTGGACTAAACAAAGGAGCGACACCGACCGTGTTAGATGCAACGGCTGGGTTAGGTCGTGATGCTTTTGTGTTGGCCTCGCTCGGCTGTAAAGTGCAAATGGTCGAGCGGCATCCCGTTGTGGCCGCGCTGCTCGATGATGGTTTAGAGCGTGCCAAGCAAGATGCGGAGATTGGCGGCTGGGTAAGCGAGCGAATGTCGTTACTTCACGCTTCGAGTCATGATGCGCTCGAAAAACTGGCGCAAGATGAAGATTTTGTAAAGCCAGATGTGGTGTATCTTGACCCCATGTACCCGCACCCGGAAAGTAAAAAACAAACGGCTTTGGTAAAAAAGGAGATGCGCGTCTTTCAATCGCTGGTGGGCGCTGACTTGGATGCTGATGCATTATTAAATCCAGCCTTGAGTTTGGCGACCAAACGCGTGGTGGTGAAGCGTCCTGACTATGCCGATTGGTTAGACAAACAAAAGCCGAGTATGGCGATTGAAACCAAGAAAAATCGTTTTGATGTGTATGTGAAAGCGGCGATGATCTAACGCATTCAATACGTTAGCTTTGGCGAGAAAATCTCGTTGCCCATAGATGTAATTTAGTGCTTGCTTAATCGTGTTTGGAATTGTATATCTAACTAATAATTATTCCTATTCGTGATTAAGGTGTACATGAATAAGCGTTTATGCAAATTGAACCGACACGATATTACTAGCCAGCTTGGGGATATCCATCAGATTGTGGCTGCGCCAACATTTCTTTGTCGCTCATGTGCTCGTTCATCATCGGATAAAAACACGCTGTGTAAGCCTGCTGCTATTCCGAGTGCATCGACAAAGCTTGTTTCGGAAGGGAAGAAACAACTGCGCTCTGGTACGTCAAATGGCATGACGGACAAAGGTAAAAAGGTCGCCAAGCGATCGGAAAAACAGAGCAAGAAAGCGTTAAAAAAACAGAAAAAAGTACTGAAGAAGTTAGAGAAAGTGCTGAAACAGCAGCAAAAACTGTTAAAGAAACACCCGACATTACAAGTAACGTTTGCCGATGTGAATCAACGAATTTCTGCGGTTAGTGAACGTTCACTACAACGGCAGATTCACTAAAAACAGATAGTTTACTAAAAATAGATGGTTTACTGAAAACGGATGGTTTACTGAAAACAGATGGTGAGTTAACCCGAGCCACGTTAAGCCTCTTTTTCAACAACAAAGCCCGCGATGATAGCGGGCTTTGTTGTTTTCAGCGTTCAACCTGATTCAATGAGTACGGCTGGCAGCGACTTTGTGTTTTACCCAAGCTTCATTGACCCACAGTGAGAGCAAAATGATCACGCCGCCAATTGCAAGGCGCATTAAATCTACGTCGCGATTCCAAATCAGAATGTTCACCACTAATCCGGCGGGAACCAGCGCATTATTCATAATCGCTAGTGCGCCGGCATTGACTAAACAGGCTCCTTTGTTCCACACAAAGTAACCAAGCCCAGAAGCAATTACCCCTAAGTAGATCAAAATACCCCATTGCAGAGAGGTCGTGGGCAGTTTTTCACTATTACCAAACAGCAAAAATGCCACGCTTGCCACCACCAATGCTCCTAAGTAGAAGTAACCGAATACACTGTGTTGCGCTAAAGCGATGGTCTCTTTTTCCATGACGTATTTATAAGCCACTTGGCCGATAGCAAAACAGAGGTTAGCCCCTTGCACCACCAAAAAACCGAGCAAAAAGTGCTCGTTTATTGCCGCAAATTTAATAAAAACGGCACCGATTACGGCAATGGCCGCCGTCACTAAGTACCACGGAGAAAAGCGACCTTTCAGTAGATCGTAGATCAGCGTGACGTAGATTGGCGTAAACACCGTAAACAGCAAAACTTCAGGAACCGATAGCAGTAAAAATGATTGATAGTAGAAACAGTACATCAGGCCCA
The DNA here is from genome assembly GCF_963886625.1 of Vibrio sp. V23_P3S9T160. Taxonomy (NCBI): domain Bacteria; kingdom Pseudomonadati; phylum Pseudomonadota; class Gammaproteobacteria; order Vibrionales; family Vibrionaceae; genus Vibrio; species Vibrio sp. V23_P3S9T160. The sequence goes on along the minus strand of NZ_CAWPDB010000125.1, from coordinate 15,854 downwards.
GTTGAATTCCACCAATGGTCATCAACTTAGCGATCAACGGAGCGGGAACGGTTTTAAACCTGATCAAAGGTAGAAATACTAAGCTCGCCAATGCAACGCGCATCCAAACCGCGAACCAAGAATCAACTTGACCGGCGAGATAAACGCCGATCAAGCTAAATGAAAATGCCCAAAGCAGGGTGACTGCAGAGAGATAGGCCATAACAAACAACGCTGAACAGTAAATAACCCGCAGTCTAACCGAGTTTTGGCTTGTCGTCAGTCGTGAAGTGGTATTACAAGCATGTCGACTGGCGAACAGTTAATCAGTTGCCGAGTGGATGAGAGTAACTTGCTCCAAAAATCTTGATGATGACCGCAGACCACCAAATCAACACTGAATTCAGCGATAGTTTCGCATAGCTCATTACTGAGGTCACCGCTGCCTACTAGTGTATGGCGGATAGGGTATTGCGCGTGTTCCGCTAAGGCTTGCAGCTGTTTTTGTGACGCTTCCATCGCGTGATGTTGAGTTTCTGCTAAATTGATATCAATGAGTCCGGTATACAGCTCGGCATAGTTGACATCAATGTGAATGAAAGAAACGTCAGCATCGAGTGGTTTTGCCAGTGCAACAGCTTTGTCGACTAAGAGTTTACTGTCTTCTGAAAGATCAATGGCAACCAAAATATGTTGATAACTCATTGTATTATCTCCTGATGGGGTACTGATTAAAGATTAGCACTGAGGCCGAGAGTTTTTTGTCGCCGTGATCTCATATCCGCATACCTGACTCAAAGTGTTATGGTGAGGTTCATGGTATAGTCAATTCAAATCGTTACATAAACTAGGAGTCGACATGTTGTCACAAGCTATGGTTGAAAAACTGAATGAACAAATTAATCTGGAATTTTTTTCATCCAATCTATACTTACAAATGAGTGCTTGGTGTGAAGATAAAGGATTTGAAGGTGCTGCCGAGTTTTTACGCGCTCATGCCGTAGAAGAAATGCAGCACATGCAGCGTTTATTCACCTACGTGAGTGAAACGGGTGCACTGCCTATCCTTGGTGCGATCGCAGCGCCAAAACATAAGTTTACGAGCCTTGGTGAAGTGTTTCGCGAAACTTATCAACATGAGCAGATGATTACTCAGCAGATTAATAAACTCGCTCATGCGGCGTTCACATCTCAAGACTACTCAACGTTTAACTTCCTTCAGTGGTACGTTGCGGAGCAACATGAAGAAGAGAAGTTGTTTAAAGGGATTTTAGATAAGCTAGAGCTTGTGGGTGATGATGGTAAGGCGCTGTTCTTCATCGACAAAGACCTAGCCGCAATGGCAAAAGCCGGCTCATCTTCTGTAATGGATACCCAAGCTGTGTAATCGCAGCAGAAAGAGTATGAAGCGATCGTCTTTTTCTTTGGGTTCTATGCAAAGGTGTAGGGAGGAAAAGATGATCACTGGAGATACAATTTTATTTGCGCTAATGCTGGTCACTGGGGTTAACCTAGTCAGGTATCTTACGGCGCTACGCTCACTTATTTACATCATGCGTGAAGCTCATCCATTGCTTTATCAACAAGTGGATGGCGGTGGCTTTTTTACCACTCACGGTAATGTCACCAAGCAGGTTCGTCTTTTCCATTATTTGAAAGGTAAAGAGTATCACCATCACCACGATCCCCTATTTACGGGCAAGTGTGATCGCGTTAGAGCGCTGTTTATCTTGTCGATGTCATTGCTGGCGGTGACAACCTTCGCGGCTTGTATCGTATAACTGAGCCAGTCATTGTATTGATTAAAGGAGCTATCGTGCTCCTTTTTTATCGTCTGTATAAAGTCATCGACTTATTTCTTCACTATTATGCATCTTCATTGTGCGGCGACTATTATTAGCAAGAGCAATCGAAAGGAGAAAAATAATGGATGAAAAAGCACTGCTCGCACGTTTGAATGAGTTACCTCGTATTCAACAAGTATTACAAGAACTACTCGAAATGGTTAATAAGGAAGAGGTCGATTTTGGTGCGCTCACAAAAAAAATTGCCATGGAACAAGTGTTGAGTGCGCGGCTGCTTCGCCTTGCAAATTCGGCACATTTTGGCGGAAGCCGCACAGTGGCCTCTATCAATGATGCGGTGATTCGTGTCGGAAGTGGCTCGGTGAGAACTATGGTGGTGGCATCGGTATTATCCAGCGCTTTTCCTAAAATTGAAACCTTGGATCTGCAGCAATATTGGTCCGATACCTTTGAAATTGCCATTATCGCCAGCAAACTGGGGGCCGCTTGTAAACTCGATGCCAATAGCGTTTTTACTACCGGAATATTGCACAACATTGGCCAATTGATGATCCACACATTAGCGCCGCAAGAAGCGTTGAAAATTCGCCTTTGTGTTGATGCTGGTGAAGTTGAACTAGAAGCACAACAGCAAATCATCCATACCGATGCGAATGTACTGGGGGCGAAGCTAGCCAAAGCTTGGAAGTTTCCTGATGAGATGGTCGATGCGATCGCCTACTCTGCGCAGCCAGAAAAAGCGCAGCTTTCACCAAAACTTGCCCGTGTATTGCATTTTGCCCGTGATATCCACCATCAATGGGACATCCTGACCGAAAAAGAAAAACGCTTATTTCTGGCTGAGCACCCAGATGCTCGTGTGCTGGCAATCTCTGCCACATTTGCTGAAACAATTGACGCCGTTCGCGGAAAAGGGCGCGAGCTTGCCGAGCAGCTCGTCTAATACCGTCGCTGGTGGATTAACCTTGTCTTCACTCAATTAGTCGTTAAAATGTCCCCCATTGATAAGGATGTACGCCACCAGCGCTGCATCCTTTTTGTTTGTCATTAGGTGCGTGTGCGTCTATGTGCGTCTAGTTAAATGAAGGTGAAAGCATGAGTCAGTCGTTTGATGTTGTCGTTATTGGTGCTGGCGCCGCCGGGCTAATGTGCGCCGCGCAAGCTGGCCTGCGCGGGCGCAGCGTATGCGTTCTCGATCATGCCAAAAAGCCTGGCCGTAAAATTTTGATCTCAGGTGGCGGTCGCTGTAATTTCACCAATTATGAACTATCGGCCGCCAACTATTTATGCCGCAATCCCCATTTCGTTAAATCAGCGTTATCGCAGTACAGCCAGTGGGACTTTATCTCGCTGGTCAGTAAATACAATATTGCGTTTGAAGAGCGCGATCATGGCCAGCTCTTTTGCCTTGATTCGGCGAAGGACATCGTCAATATGTTGCTAAAAGAGTGCGATTTACCGACGGTCAAGCAGCGTTATCAAGTCGAGATTCAATCGATAGAGAAGGTGCCAAACGGCTTTCAGCTCACCACCAATGACGGGCCGATCGAGTGCCAGTCACTGGTGGTCGCAACGGGTGGCTTGTCGATGCCCAAGCTTGGTGCGACTCCTTTTGGTTACAAAATTGCAGAGCAGTTTGGACTGGCGGTGATCCCAACCACGGCCGGGCTCGTGCCTTTTACACTGCATAAACAAGATAAAGAAGATTTCGCCGAACTGGCCGGCATTGCCATTCCAACTGAAATCACTACTGAAGATGGCACTGTGTTTAAAGAAGCACTGCTGTTTACTCATCGTGGTTTATCTGGGCCGGCGGTGTTGCAAATTTCTTCTTACTGGAAAGCGGGGCAGAAGGTCAGTATCAACTTAGTGCCGGAAGTAGACATCGAGCGGCTATTGAATGAATCACGTGAAGCACACCCAAATCAAAGCTTAAAAAACACACTCGCAAAAGTACTGCCTAAGCGTTTGGTTGAAGTGCTGATTGAGCGTAAAGCTTTTGTCGATAAACCGCTCAAACAGTTAAACCCACACGAAATAACCGCTATCGCACACGATTTACAACATTGGCCGATTCTTCCCAATGGTACTGAAGGTTATCGCACAGCCGAAGTCACATTAGGTGGCGTAGACACCGATTGCCTCTCATCGAAAACCATGGAATGCAAATCGGTTCCTGGCCTCTATTTTATTGGTGAGGTAATGGATGTAACGGGCTGGCTTGGCGGCTATAATTTCCAATGGTGTTGGTCAAGCGGCTATGTCGCCGGACAGTGGGTGTAATTCCGCACACCTTGGTCCTTATGGTACTAAAATACTCCCATTATGGGTTTTGGTGCTGCTTTAGTAACTCGGTTGCTTCTTTAACACCAACCGGCCTGCCTAAATAATATCCTTGACCGAATTGGCAACCAATGCTGTTAAGGTAATGACGTTGCTGTTCATCTTCAATACCTTCGGCTGTAATGTTGAGTGACAGACTTTTTCCCATGGCCACAACGGCGGCAACAATGGCGTTACTTTCCGAGTTGTCGGGTATGTCGTGAATAAAGGAGCGATCGATTTTAAGCTTCTGCAGCGGTAAGCCTTTTAAATACGATAGTGATGAGTAGCCCGTTCCAAAATCATCTAATGCGATACGAATGCCTTGTTCGACAATTTTTTGCAGGTCATGAATCGCTTTTTGTTGGTTTTCAATTAGAAAGCCTTCAGTGATCTCGAGTTCTAACTTACATGCGGGGAATTGTGAGTGCGCTAAAATTGCCTTCAGTTTACTAAGAAAGTTAGCTTGCTTAAGCTGAATGGTTGAAATATTAATAGCCAAAGTATCGATATGATATCCATCATCGAACCATTTTTTTCCTTGTTCGCAGGCCGTACGCAGTACCCACTCTCCAATTGAAGTAATGAGGCCAGATTTTTCGGCAATCGGAATAAATTCGGCGGGAGAAATTTGACCAAGTTGAGGGTGTTGCCAACGAATCAGGGCTTCAAAACCGAGCAATTTGTTACTGCTTAGTTCAAATTGGGGCTGATAGACGAGATAAAATTGGTCATGCTCCAGCGCTTGGTATAGTGCTGATTGCAAGCGGATTTGCGTTAAGGCTATGTCAGTCAGTTCTGGTGAGTAGAACGCATAACCATTGCGGCCATTTTTTTTCGCTTGATACATGGCTGTGTCAGCATTTTTTAATAATGCTTCTGGTGTCTCACCATCTTGTGGGTAGATTGCCACACCGATACTTGTCGATAAACGTAATGACTCCTCCCCGAGCACAATATGCTGTTCAAAAATCGAAAAAATCTTAGAGATAATGGGGCTTAAGTGACTATCTTGAGCAAGGTGGGTTAATAATATTACAAATTCATCACTACCAATTCGTGCAAGGTGATCCGTATCGGTCAAGCAGGTTTTAAGGCGATTGGCAATCTCAATAAGTGCCTGATCGCCACTATAGTGGCCAAAGCTGTCATTAATATGCTTAAAGTGGTCGATATCTAAAAACAGTATGGCGAATGACTCCCCAATCTTTTGGCTATGTTTGATTTGTACTGCCATTTCTCGTAGAGCGGTTGTTCGGTTGGGTAGCGTCGTCAATACATCAAAATGCGCCAACTGTTTGATGGTTTCTTCGTGCTCGCGGCGAAGGGAAATATCTTCAAAAACACAAATGTAATTGACCACTTCTAGTTCATTATCAAATACCGGAGTAATGGTCGATAACTGAGGATAGAGGCTACCGTTTTTGCGTCGATTAACAAATTCACCTTTCCACGGCTTTTTATCGCGGATGGTTTGCCATATCTGCTGGTAAAAGGAGGCATCATGATAACCCGACTGTAGAATGCGCGGGTTGTTACCTAGCACTTCTTCTGCTTGGTACCCCGTAATGGCACTAAAGGCAACATTGACGCTGATGATGTTGGCTTGTGCATCCGTGATCACGACGCCTTCACGTGAATGATTAAATATTTGTGTTGTGAGGTTGAGTTGGTTTTCGAGTTGGCGATAGCGGGAGATATCTCTAGTCATGCCGAGCACGCCAAGCAAGGTATGCCCATCAGTAGAATAAACCGGGGATTTGCTTGTTTCGTACCAGTGCTGTTGTTCGTTGGAGGTAAGTTGCGAGCAGCGGTCGGTTACTAAAGGTCGTTTTTGGTCTACAACCCATTGATCTGCTTCGATGAATTTCTGAGCAAGTTCAGCGCCAAAAAGTTGCTCATCTGTGCTACCAACAATATGTGACTTTTTTTTGTTCCAAGCTTGTTCTACAGCCTTGTTACACAGTACATACACGCCGTTCAGATCTTTTAACCAAACATGCTCATCAAGGCTGTCTAAAAACTCCTGTAAGCTCGGGAGCAGGTTGTTAGGTTCTTTATTCATCATCGTCACACTTCGTTACTTACTGCGATAGCTATCGCAGTGTATCAGTATAGCAGAGCTGATCAGCACAACAGAGCCACAATTTAGCCTTCATTGAGGGTTGGCAGTGCTTTTTTTCGCTTCATTTGCTGTACTAATAATCCCAACATAATAAATATCAAACCGATTAGTGTTGTCGGGTGAATGGCTTCCCCGATAATCGTTGCTAGCAGAATGAGCGAGATAAATGGGGAGGCAAAGATTAGGTTGCTGATGCGGGCGGTGTTTTGCGTTAGTTTGAGAGCGCTCAGCCACAAAACAAAGGTGATCCCCATTTCAAACAAGCCGACATAAGTGACAGCTGCCCATCCTTGAAGGCTAATGTGCTGCCATTGTGCTCCTTCATAATAACTAAGCACAAAAGCAAGCGGAGTCGCGACTAAGAAGCCGAGTAGTACGCCAACAACAGGATCCGCTTGGTTTTTGGTATTTAAAATCCAGTATCCTGCCCAAAGCAAAGTGGATAAAAGCGCTAGCCCAACACCCAACGGGCTATCAAACTGCATGGCCAAAATATCACCTTTAGTCGCGATAACTATCACTCCAAAATAGCTCAGTGCACACGCTATCCAGTCTTGTTTACGAATGGTTTGTCCTAAAAATACAGCGGCCATCAGTGTCAGGGTGATGGCCCAACTGTAGTTGATCGCTTGCGCTTGAGAGGCGGGCAGCAGTGAGTAGGCCTTAAACAGAATGAGGTAGTATGCGAGAGGATTAATTAAGCCCAATAACAAGTAATACCAAGGGTTAGCGAGAAAGGTACTCACCACTTGGTTGAGTTTGCTTTGTTGCGCGCAAATGCCCAGCAGTATGCATCCAGAGACAGCACTCGCAACCGTCAGCATCTGGATCGGCGTAAATTCAGCCAGCGTAAGTTTGAAAGCCGTGGCAACCGTTGACCACAATAATACTGCCAATAACCCAAATCCCAATGCGCGTCGCTCGTTCATATGGCCTCATTTTTAGTGACTAAACCACTACTGTGCGATTAAGGGCAGGTGGCTAGAAAAAGAACAGATGTTGTCCAAATGTTGCTTAATGATGTCAGTTTATCGTTTGCTTTGAAGTTGTACAAACTGGACATTTATCCAGTATCGAAATACCATTTGTCCATGACTGATAAAATGAGTTAACCCGTTATCATGCAATGGATTATCGAAAATCAAGCGTTAGTGCTTTCAACGTTAGGCAGCGCCGTGCTGAGCGGCTCAGTGGCTGGCTGGTGGGTTAAGCAGAAGCTCAATTTGAAAAGTGAGCTATTACAACAGCAGTTAGAGACTCATCAAGCCCATCATCAGCAGCAGATAATCGAACTCAAACAAGCTTTGCAGCAGGCGCGACAAGAGTTGGATGAGCTGGATGAAGAACGAGATAAAGCCGCATTTGAGCTTAAGCAATCGCACGGGAAATTCATGGCCGCGATGGAAAAGCTGCGCTATTTCGAAGTGGTTAAGCAAGAGCGGCAACAGAGCATGGAAGATGCGCATGCTCTGCGTGAGCTGAAATCGCAACTTGAGGCTCAACTGCGTGAGCAAGAAGCACGGCATGAACAGCAAATTCAATCGAGCCAAGAAAAACTACAGTTACTTGAACACGCTGAGGAACGCCTAAAGCAGCAGTTTGAGCAGCTAGCCAATCAGTTATTTGAAGTCAAAACCGCGAAAGTGGATCAGCAGAACCGTCAAAGTTTGGAAGGGCTACTTTCTCCACTGAAAGAGCAGCTCGAAGGGTTTAAAAAGCAGGTCAATGACAGCTTCAATCATGAAGCGAAAGAGCGCCATACGTTGGTTCATGAATTGAAAAACTTACAACGCCTCAATGAACAGATGGCGCAAGAGGCACTCAATTTGACCCAAGCGCTGAAAGGTGACAATAAACAGCAAGGCAATTGGGGCGAAGTGGTTCTCGCGCGGGTGCTGACCGAATCGGGCCTGCGTGAAGGGCACGAATATCACACTCAAGTCAGTTTGCAAAACGAGGCTGGTAAGCGCTATCAACCGGATGTGATCGTCAATTTGCCACACGACAAACAGGTGGTGATTGACTCGAAAATGGCGCTGGTGGCTTATGAGCGTTATTTCCATGCTCAAACTGAAAGTGAAAGTGCTCGCGCATTAAGTGAGCATTTACTTGCGCTGCGCGCCCATATAAAAGGACTCGGTCAGAAAGATTATCATCAACTCAAAGGGCTACAAAGTTTGGATTACGTGCTGATGTTTATTCCTGTCGAACCTGCATTTCAAGTGGCGATTCAAGCTGATCCCAGCTTGGTAAAAGAGGCGATGGAGCAAAATATTTTGCTGGTTAGCCCAACCACCTTGTTGGTTGCGCTGCGTACGATCGATAATTTATGGCGCAATGATCGACAAAACCAGAACGCGAAGTTGATCGCTGAGCGGGCCAGCAAATTGTACGATAAATTACGCTTGTTTATGGAGGATATGGAAGGGCTTGGCGGCGCGTTAGACCGTGCAAACCAAAACTATCAAGGGGCGATGAATAAGCTCGCGACAGGGCGTGGCAACGCACTGCGTCAAGCCGAAAGTTTTAAACAACTTGGCGTCGAGATAAAACGTTCCATAAACAGTGAATGGGTCGAACAAGCACAAAATGAGGCATGGGCAGACAGTGCGGTGGAAAATGCACCTTTAGTAGAAAGACATCACGCTGAGGATAAAGTAAACTGATCGCTCGCAGTCGCCTTTAACAAAACAGTGCTGCCCAAGAGGAACCTTCATGACGGATACCAGCGTGCAATCAAAAACAGCATTAGAGACACAAAATACCACTCACTTTGGTTTTGAAACCGTAGCGAAAGAAGAAAAAGTCGCCAAAGTCGCGCAAGTTTTTCACTCGGTTGCGGCCAAATACGACATGATGAATGACCTGATGTCTGGTGGCATTCATCGCTTATGGAAGCGTTTTACCATTGATTGCAGTGGCGCTCGCCCGGGCCAACGTATTTTGGATCTTGGTGGTGGTACGGGCGATCTCACCGCCAAATTTTCACGCATTGTGGGCGAAAAAGGTCATGTTATTCTGGCTGATATCAACAACTCGATGCTCAATGTCGGACGCGATAAATTGCGTGATAAAGGTGTAGTGGGCAACGTACATTACGTGCAAGCCAATGCCGAAGAACTGCCTTTTCCTGATAACTATTTCGACTGCATTACCATCAGTTTTTGCCTGCGTAATGTAACCGATAAAGATAAAGCGCTGAGCTCGATGTTCCGCGTTTTAAAACCGGGTGGTCGTTTGTTGGTACTTGAGTTCTCCAAGCCAGTGCTTGAGCCATTATCCAAAGTATACGATGCGTATTCGTTCCATCTATTGCCGAAAATGGGCCAAATCATTGCCAATGATGCCGACAGCTACCGCTATCTTGCGGAATCTATCCGCATGCATCCCGATCAAGAAACCTTAAAAGGGATGATGGATCAGGTTGGTTTTGAACAAACGAGTTACTACAACTTAACGGGCGGTATTGTTGCGCTGCACCGTGGTTACAAATTCTAAGGATTGGGCATGCCGTTTGAGCCTTTAGTTACCGCCGCGATTGAGACCACACTCAACACCTTAATTCAAGACGATCCTGAATTGGTGCGCCGATTATCACGCCTGAAAGGGCAAGTCATCCAAGTGCATCTCAAAGAGTTCAATAAAACGCTGACCTTCATTTTTAGCCAGCAAATTGATGTGTTAGCGGCTTACGAAGGCGAGTCGAATTGCTACCTGTCGCTCAATGTTTCCATTTTGCCCGAGCTACGTGAGCAAGCGAACATCACCCAACTGATCAAACAAGATAAGTTGGTGTTGGAGGGCGATATTCAACTGGCGCAAAAATTTGCCCAGTTGATCACCGATTGCAAGCCGGATGTTGAAGAGTGGTTGTCACGCCTGACGGGCGATGTGCTGGCTCACGCTTTAGTGCAGGGTGTGAAAGACATAGGCCAAGCGCTGCAATCACAACGAAGCAAGCATCAAAACCACCTCAGCCAAGTGTTAACGGAAGAGTGGCGTTTATTACCTAGCTCGCTCGAGGTGGCCTATTTTTGTGACCAAGTGGATGATCTCAATAGCCAAGCGGCGCGTATCGAAGCCAAAATTCAACACTTGTTGGAGCAAGCATGACGCCAACTGAACTCAAGCGGTTGTACCGAATTATCAAGGTACAATTGGAATATGGTCTAGATGAACTGTTGCCAGAACATCAACTCACCAAAGCGCCAATATTAGCGCGCAAAGGATTGTTCTGGATTAAAAATCAGCATGCGGACAAACCATTAGGTGAGCGCTTGCGCTTAGCCTTGCAAGAGCTTGGTCCAGTGTGGATTAAGTTTGGTCAGATGATGTCAACGCGGCGTGACCTGTTTCCGCCGCACATCGCAGACCAACTTGCGTTACTGCAAGATAAAGTCGCTCCGTTTGATGGTGTACTTGCTAAAACTCAGATGGAAAAAGCGTTGGGCGGCGCTTTAGAAACTTGGTTTGATGAATTTGATATTGAACCACTTGCTTCTGCATCGATTGCTCAAGTCCATACCGCCAAACTCAAATCATCTGGCCGGGAAATCGTACTCAAGGTGATTCGGCCAGATATTCGGCCAGTGATTGATGCCGATATCAAACTCATGTATCGTATGGCGAAAATTGTTGCCAAAACATTACCTGAAGCAAGGCGACTGAAGCCCGTTGAAGTGGTACGTGAATACGAAAAAACTCTGCTTGCTGAACTCGACCTACGCCGCGAAGCAGCCAACGCCATTCAACTGCGTCGTAACTTTGAAAATAGTGAAGAGTTATACATTCCAGAGATAATTCCTGACTTTAGTAATGAAACTGTCATGGTTTCTGAGCGAATATACGGCATTCAAGTTTCTGATATTGAAGGTTTAGCGGCCAACGGTACTAATATGAAGTTGCTTGCTGAACGCGGGGTGAGCGTGTTCTTTACCCAAGTGTTCCGCGACAGTTTTTTCCATGCCGATATGCACCCGGGCAATGTCTTTGTTAATCCCGCGCATCCTGACAATCCACAATGGATTGGCTTAGATTGTGGTATTGTCGGTACCTTAAACAGTGAAGATAAACGTTATTTAGCCGAAAACTTCTTAGCTTTTTTCAACCGAGATTACCGCCGAGTAGCACAATTGCACGTTGATTCTGGTTGGGTTCCACGTGAAACCAACATCGATGAATTTGAGTTTGCTATTCGCGTGGTCTGTGAGCCAATTTTTGCCAAGCCATTGTGCGAAATCTCATTTGGTCATGTGTTGCTAAACTTGTTTAACACGGCTCGTCGCTTCAATATGGAAGTGCAGCCGCAATTGGTCTTGTTGCAAAAAACGCTATTGTATGTCGAAGGGTTAGGGCGTCAGCTTTATCCTCAATTGGATTTGTGGCAAACCGCTAAACCATTTTTAGAAAAATGGATGATGAACCAAGTTGGGCCGCAAGCGTTTATCCGTGCAGTAAAAGAGCGAGCTCCGCTTTGGGCTGAAAAATTACCTGAATTGCCAGAGCTGCTTTACGATAGCCTCAAACAAGGTAAAGCAATGAACCAAAGGTTGGATCAGTTGTACCAAGGTTATCGAGCCAGTAAGCGTCAACAGGCAACAGGAAAGTTTTTATTTGGTATTGGCGCCACTTTGGTCGTATGCTCGGCGATATTAGTGACCAGTGCTTATCAGCCGTTTGCAATAACCAGTGCAATTGCAGGTGTTGTATTTTGGCTACTCAGTTGGAGTGCTTACCGTCGTTAAGCGGTCTTTTATTTGAAATCAATTTGTTGAGAAATTCCTGAGGTGTAGAGAATGGGTGGTATCAGTATTTGGCAACTTCTAATTATTGCCGTGATTGTTGTATTACTATTTGGAACCAAGAAACTGCGTGGTATCGGTAGCGATCTCGGTGGTGCGGTTAAGGGGTTCAAAAAGGCGATGAGCGATGAAGAGCCAGCCAAGAAAGACGCAGATTTTGAACCTAAAAATATAGAGCAGCAGAAGACAGAAGCGACTGCTGAGACTAAAAAAGATAAAGAGCAGGCCTAACACGTGTTTGATATCGGTTTTTGGGAGCTGGTATTAATATCGGTTGTCGCGTTGGTCGTTCTTGGCCCTGAGCGTTTACCTCATGCTATTCGCAGTGTGGCAAAATTTGTTAGCACAGCAAAGAACATGGCGAACAGTGTTAAAGATGAATTAGCACATGAGCTCAAAATTCAAGAGCTGCAAGAAAACTTGCGTAAAGCAGAGCAAATGGGAATGGAAAATTTATCTCCAGAGCTGAAATCTTCTGTGGATCAGCTCAAGCAGGCTGCGCAAGATGTACAACGCCCTTATGCGAACTCATCGCCCTCTGAAACAAAAACAGAGCGCGATGAACAAAGCGTTGAAGTGATTCCCGCTACAACGATTTCGTCGCCTGAAACGGCCGATAAGAAAGCCGACTCATCTCTGTAGGAGGAGTTATTGCTACCACTGTAACTCCTCCTCTTATGCTCTATTTATACGAGGTTCGATATGTCTTCCGTTGAGCAGACACAGCCTTTAATCACTCACTTGCTAGAGCTACGCGATCGCTTATTGCGTTCAATAGCTGCGGTGATCGTGATTTTTATCGGCTTAGTCTATTTCTCTAGCGACATCTACGATTTTGTCTCCAAACCATTGGTTGAGCGTTTGCCTGAAGGGGCGACGATGATTGCGACCGATGTTGCCTCGCCCTTTTTTACGCCACTCAAACTTACTTTGATCGCGTCTGCCTTTCTCGCGGTGCCTTTTATCCTTTATCAAATCTGGGCCTTTGTCGCTCCAGGTTTGTATAAGCATGAACGCCGTTTAGTCATGCCATTGATGTTTTCAAGCTCATTGTTGTTCTATTGCGGTGTGGCGTTTGCGTACTTTGTGGTATTTCCACTGGTGTTTGGCTTTTTTACGGCCATCTCTTTAGGCGGTGTTGAATTTGCAACGGACATTGCCAGTTATCTCGATTTTGTGCTTGCGCTCTTTTTCGCTTTTGGTATCGCCTTTGAGGTTCCCGTCGCCATCATTTTACTGTGTTGGACGGGGGCGACGACGCCGAAAACCTTGAGTGAGAAAAGGCCTTATATCGTGGTGGGTGCATTTGTGGTGGGTATGTTACTGACGCCGCCTGATATGGTGTCGCAAACCTTGCTCGCCATTCCGATGTGTTTATTGTTTGAGGTTGGACTTTTCTTTGCTCGTTTTTATGTGCGCAAAGATGAGGAAGAGCCGGAAGATGAAAGTCATTAATACATGAAAAAAGCGGCGAATAGCCGCTTTTTTTGTACCTATGATAGTGGACTATTTAATCTTCAAAAGATAACCGCACTGAGAGCATCGATAGACTTCCTTGATGCCCAGAAGTTTTTGCCAGAAGGTTCGATGTTGACGTTGTAAGTGATTACCATGTTCACACATATTAGCCACGTTTATGTATTAAAATTTTGCCGCATACTATAGTGTTTGCATAACTATTTTTGTGATATAGATCATGTTGATGTGTATATCATTCTATCTATAGTTTTATAAATTATAATTTAAACAGTGAGTTAGCATTAGTGTTTGTAATGTTATTCACTTCAACCAACGAGAGTTCGGTGAGTTCTGCGATGCGTTTGGCAACTAGCGTTGTGTAAGCTGGTTCGTTGCGCTTACCTCTGTGAGGGGCAGGGGCTAAATAGGGACAATCTGTTTCTAGCAGAACAAAGTTCATATCGAGATGCGGTAATACTTTATCCATACCGCCATTTTTAAACGTTGATACACCACCAATCCCAAGATGAAACCCTAGCTCATTAATTGCTTTAGCTTCTTCAAGCGTGCCGCCAAAACAGTGGAATACACCGCTAAGTGAGCCATCTTGCTCTTTTTCCAGCAGTTGTAGAGTTTGAGTGATGGAATCACGGGTGTGGATGACAACAGGCAAATCGCGCTCTTTGGCCCAATTAAGTTGAGTGACGAAAGCCATCTCTTGTTCGGCCTGAAAGGTTTTGTCCCAATACAGATCAATGCCAATTTCACCAATGGCGATAAAGGGGTGTTTATCTAGCCAAGATTCTATAACCGCTAGCGTTTGCTTCACATTTCCATCTACATAGCATGGGTGCAGCCCCATCATCGATCGGCAAAGTTCAGGGTAAGCCGCTTCTGTTTTAAGCATAGGCTCAATGGAGGCAAGATCGATATTGGGCAACAAAATAGCCTCAATGCCTTGCGCCTTAGCGCGTTGCACGACCTCATCTCGATCGTGATCAAATTCAGTGGCATAAATGTGAGCGTGAGTGTCAATCATGGTGTATCTCGATAAACAGAGAATGGGAGAACAGTATACGGAAGTGTGAGCCTGAGGTCATTTTTCTGATTTTTGTCGATTGGCGCTAGCGTCAAAAAGCGAGAGTGATATGATTTCGCCACACTTGAGCGATAGCGGTAGTGAAGAAAGAATGCTTTCTCACACCGCGTATAAACAAGGAGAAGAGAGTGTCAGTATCCATTCAAGGTCAGTTCCCAGGGCGTCGCATGCGTCGCTTACGCAAGCATGATTTTAGCCGCCGTTTGATGGCTGAGAATCAGTTATCGGTTAATGATTTAATTTATCCCATGTTTATTTTGATGGGTAAAGATCGCCGCGAGCCAGTGGAGTCTATGCCTGGTATTGAGCGTCTCTCTATCGACTTAATGCTCGAAGAAGCGCTGTATTTGGCTAATCTCGGCGTGCCAGCCATCGCACTTTTTCCAGTGGTTAATCAAGATGCTAAAAGTTTGTGTGCTGCTGAAGCGCATAATCCTGACGGCTTAGTGCAACGTGCGGTGAAATTATTAAAAGAGCATATACCACAAATGGGTGTCATTACCGACGTCGCGCTGGATCCTTTCACGACCCATGGCCAAGATGGCATCATCGATGAAAGTGGCTATGTGATGAATGATGAGACCACCGAGGTGTTGATCAAACAAGCGCTGTCTCACGCTGCAGCCGGTGCCGATGTGGTTGCCCCTTCCGATATGATGGATGGACGAATTGGTAAGATCCGCGAAGCGCTTGAAGAGGCGGGTTTTATTCACACACAGATCATGGCTTACTCTGCGAAATACGCGTCATGTTATTACGGCCCATTCCGCGATGCGGTTGGTTCCTCTTCGAACCTGAAAGGGGGAGACAAGAAAAACTATCAGATGGATCCGGCCAACAGCGATGAAGCCATTCACGAAGTGGCGATGGATATCAATGAAGGGGCTGACATGGTGATGGTGAAGCCCGGCATGCCATACCTTGATGTGGTGCGCCGCGTGAAATCTGAATTACAAGTTCCTACGTTTGCGTATCAAGTGTCTGGTGAATATGCGATGCATAAAGCAGCCATTTTAAATGGTTGGCTTAAAGAACGTGAAACCGTAATGGAGTCATTATTGTGCTTTAAACGCGCAGGGGCAGACGGCATTTTAACCTATTTTGCTAAAGACGTTGCGCAGTGGCTGGCAGAAGATAACGCCAAAACGGCACAATATTTACATCAAGACAACTAAGTTGTGAATTTAGGCAGGGGAGCGAATTTTCCTATCTATTTGAAAATCAATTAAAAAAAGATTTCATGAAATAGATGGGTAGGTGTTTTT